>CAZGDA010000109.1:0-8373 GCA_964524425.1 uncultured Anaerolineaceae bacterium
CCTTGCAAGTGTAAGCAACGTGCACGCCGAAGGCGCGACCCCAACCCCAACTCCCATCCCAGAAGAATATCGCTGGGATCTGGCTGCCATATATCCGGACGTGCAAACCTGGGAAAACGATTTTAAAACCGCCCAGGACACCCTCTTACCCAAATATAAAAAATACGTAGGTAAACTTGGCAACGCTGATGTGTTGCTGGAATTTCTCAAGATGGATGAAGAAACCCAGCGCCTCGTGGAAAAATTGTACGTGTATGCCTGGATGAAAAGCGACGAGAATCAAAAAGTCAGTGAGGCTTCTGAGCGCGCCTCTCGCGCAGACAGCCTCTACGCAGAGCTGGGCAGTGTGCACGCTTTTGTCAACCCGGAATTGGTCAACCTACCCGAAGACACCTTGAATTCCTATCTGAGTGATAAGCGCTTTCAGGAGTATCAACACATGTTTGACGCCATCTTAAAGAAAAAAGCGCACACCTTACCAAAGGAACAAGAGGAGCTACTGGCATTGTCCAGCGAAATCGGTGGCGCACCAGATAAGATCGCATCTAAAACCCGCGACGCCGACGTTACTTTCGTCAAGATCAAGGATAGCGAAGGGAAAGAGGTAGAACTTTCCGAAGGTTTGTATTACGAATATCTAACGCATCCCGACCGCGAATTTCGCAAACGCGCTTTTGAAGGCATAATGGCTGGCTACGATAAATACAAGTTTGGCTTGGCAGCCACTTTGGATGCGCAAATGCGCTCAGATTACTTCTATGCAAAGGCGCGTAAATACGCATCCGCCCTTCAAGCATCCCTCGATAGCAACAACATTCCCATCAGCGTTTATGATAACTTAATTAAAGCCACCAATACGAACATTAAATCATTGCACAATTACGTCACTCTCCGTAAAGCAGTCCTGGACGTAGATAAAATTCACATCTATGATCTATACAACCCCCTGGTGGAAACCTACGAGGTCAACATTCCATACGAAGAAGCCCAAAAGACCATTCTTACCGCGCTTGCGCCATTAGGAAAAGATTACACAAGCACCTTGCGTGAGGGTTTTGAAAATCGCTGGGTGGACGTCTTCGAGACTGACGGCAAGACCTCCGGCGCGTACGCCTGGGGTAGTTACGATACTCACCCTTACATCTTAGCTAACTATACGGAAAACGGCGTGGATGGTATGTTGACCATCGCCCACGAAGCCGGACACGCTATGAACTCTTATTACGTTAATGGCGTTCAGCCATACACGTACAGTTCCGTACCTATTTTTAATGCAGAAATTGCCTCCACTACCAATGAAATGCTCGTGCTGCGCTACTTGTTAAACAATGCCAAAGACGATACCGCCAGGCTCTATTATCTCAACCAGATGGCAGAAAGCATCCGCGGTACGTTTTTTACCCAGGTAATGTATGCCGAATTCGAGAAGCAAATTCACGATCGCGTGGAACAGGGTGACGCGCTCTCTGTGGAAAGCCTGGGTAATATTTGGGCAGAAGTGGTTACCAAATATTACGGTCCCGACTTCGTGTTAGATGATGTTGGCAAAGTCAACTGGGCGCGCATCCCACACTTCTTTTATAACTTTTATGTGTATCAATACGCCACCGGTTTGGCTGCCTCAAATCAATTCGCCAAGGACATCGCAGATAACGAACCAGGCGTTGTGGATAAATATCTAATCTTCCTCAAAGGAGGCAGTTCAGAATATCCCGTCGAATTGCTGAAAGCTTCGGGAGTGGACATGAATTCCAGCGCTCCGGTAGATAACTTGCTTAAAGATTTCACCTCCATCGTCTCTCAAATGCAGGAAATCCTGAAAAAACAGGGAAAAATCAAATAAGCCACAAAACTAACGAATAATAAGAAGGGCTGTCTTGGAATAACAAACCGAGACAGCCCCTCTTTTTATGATCTGGTTTTACCTAAAAATGGTTTACCTAGACAAAAAAAAGCTACACTTGACCAAGCCGTTGACGTTCCTCTTCAGCAACGCTCGGCTCCAGTTTACGGAAAAGAGGCGCCGGTTGTGCCAGCGTCTGCCCGCCAGATAACTGGCTGGGCGCCCACTTACCCATAGCACTGCCAGGTAAATAAGTCAGAACTTTATGTTCCCCTAAATTATCTTGCACCGCTTCGATAGATTGCTCACCAAAGATGGGCTGGCTATATCCTAAATAAGTATGCAGCTTCTCACAGGTGAATGGTAAGAACGGAGCAAACATCACCTTAAGCGAGTCAATTGCTCGCAGGGCAGTGTAGATAGTCGTGGCGGCTGCCTGTTTATCCCGTTTAATTTCCGACCAGGGCGACATCACGTCCAGATATCGGTTTACTGCCGAGGCAAGCTCCATCGCTTGCGCCAATCCGGCGCGTAAATGTACTGCATCCATCTGTTCTGCCACGTCCAGAAATCCCGCTTCAATTTTCGTTATCAGTTCGTTATCTTCCGAACGCAACTCGCCCGGTACGGGTACGTGCCCCTCCCAATGTTTAAATGCAAAAGAAAGCACGCGGTTTGCCAGGTTGCCCCACGTCGCCACCAATTCGTCGTTATTCCGGCTCACAAAACTGCCCCAATCCCAATCCGTATCTTTACTTTCTGGCATATTCACCGTCAGATAGTATCGCAGCGGGTCGGGGTCATACCGACTGAGAAAATCCAGCACGTCCACAACCCAGTTACGGCTGCCGGAAATCTTCTGCCCTTCCAGGTTCATAAATTCGTTGGCTGGGATATCATAAGGCAGAGTAAGAGTTTTACCCGGTTTCCCTTCAAAGCAGGTGCCAAACGCTTCACCCGCTCCAATCAATTGTGCAGGCCATATAACTGCGTGAAAGGGAATATTATCTTTACCGATGAAGTAAAACGCCTGGGTCTCGTCGTTTTGCCAGTAGTCTTTCCATACTTCTGTTACCCCATTTAGCGCCGCCCATTCGATCGTCGCCGAGAGGTATCCGATGACTGCCTCAAACCACACGTACAGACACTTTCCTTGCCACCCGTCCACCGGCACGGGAATGCCCCAATCCAGGTCGCGTGTGATGGCGCGCCCACGCAGCCCATCGGCTAGGATTTGCCCCAGGGATTGGCGCACTACGTTTGGGCGCAGATGCGCTTCGCGTTGGCGCAAAAATTCCACCACCTGTGTTTCCAATTTCCCCAAATCTAAATAAAAATGTTCCGTCTCGCGCAGTTCAGGCGTGGAGCCATCAATTTTCGAGCGTGGATTGATGAGCATTGTCGCATCCATTAAACTACCGCATTTGTCGCACTGGTCGCCGCGCGCGTTTTCAAATCCACAAATATAGCACGTGCCTTCCACGTAGCGGTCGGGTAAAAACCGGCTCTGGGTAGGTGCGTACCATTGCTTTTGGCGCTCGGTATATAAATAGCCGTTCTCTCGCAACGCCAAGAAAACCGCTTGCGAAACCTTAAAGTGGTTTTCGGTATGAGTAGACGTGAACAAATCGTAATGCAAACCTGTTTTCTGGAACACATCCAGAAAACCCGCGTGGAAACGCCCATAAATATCCACGGCAGTTGTTTTCTCTGCATCTGCGCGTACCGTTACCGGTGTGCCGTGTGCATCCGAGCCGGAAACCATAAGCACTCGGTTTCCCTGCAAACGCTGGTAACGAGCGAAGATGTCCGCCGGAAGGTAGGCGCCAGTCAAGTTACCGACGTGGATGCGCGCATTTGCGTAGGGCCAGGCGACGGATACGAGAATATTTTTCGGCATAATTCCTCCACAAGTAAAATAATGACTAATCTAAAAATCCCTTTAAAACCATAAGGCGCGGGTCTATTTCTTCTTCGTCGTGGTTACAAGTTGCCCGGTTTAAGTTTTCTCCGCACACCGGGCATAATCCCTTGCAATCCGCTTTACACACCGGATTGATGGGTGTTTCCAGCAAAACATATTCGCGCACCAAGGGACTCAAGTCAATATAACCAGTTTGAGGTAAAATTAGCTCACTATCTGCCTTGACGTGGGTGGCAAAGGAATACAACTCGTTGAATTCCGTTTTGCATGTATAGAGGAAATCTTCCAAACAGCGCCCGCATTCTGCTACTTGTTGTGCTTGTAAACGCACTTGCGCTAAAATCCCCTCGGCAGTACGGGTAAAAATTACGCTACCGGAAACCTCTTCCAGATTTAAGTCCGGTTCAAGGTGGATTTTTGGAATATAAAAAGGCATTTCACGGCTATAGCCGCTGGCTTCTGCAATAATAAAGCCTACATTAAAACGCAAAGGGTTATCGTGTTCTGACATGAAAAATACCACTTACTTGAAGATATTAGAATTCATATAATAACATATTTTAGATGGGATTGGTAGGGCGTGAATCATGGACATTTTAATAGCAACCACAAACAAAGGCAAAATCAAAGAAATCAACACTTTGCTGGATGGCATTCCCTTGCGTTTGCTCACTCCAGATATGCTCGGCTTAAATATGGAAGTGGCTGAAACAGGCAGCACGTACGCTGAAAACGCAGCCTTAAAGGCAACAGCGTTTGCCCGCGCCGCGCATCTTTTGACTCTCGCAGACGACAGCGGCTTGGAAGTGGAAATCCTGGAAGGTGCACCCGGGCTTCATTCCGCCCGTTACGTTCCCAAGCCCGGTGCAACCGATGCCGACCGACGCGCGTATCTGTTGCAAAACCTGCGTCTGCATCCACAACCCTGGCGGGCACGGTTTGTTTGCGTGGTCTCCATTGTTGAAGCAGACGGAACAACCGCCCACTTTAGCGAAGGCGAATGCCGGGGAGTCATTATTCCCGAGGAGCGCGGCACCAACGGCTTCGGGTATGACCCCGTCTTTTATCTGCCAGAATCCGGTAAAACGATGGCAGAGTTGAGCATGGCAGAGAAGAACACACTCAGCCATCGCGCCAGGGCGATACAAGCAGCACGCGACATCCTCCTCCAACTCATTTCACAAAAATGAGTTTTTCTTGACACGTGCTCAGGTTGAGGTTACAATGAATATCTAATTTTTATGTTTTGTCTCCTTTCAAGGCGGGCTCCCGGTGTTGCTATTATCTTTTTTTTTACTGAATGAACGCTGGGAGTTTTGCGTTTACCACTACAGCACAGCAAGGAGCATTCACAATGGATTGGCTGGAAAAATGGCTGGGGATCGGTAAGAAAGATCGCTCACGCTCCGTGGATATGAGCGGAGCTAAATTGCGTGGCGTAGATTTCCAGGGCAAAGACATGCCGCGCGTGAACCTTACCAGGGCGGACTTACACGGTGCAAATTTTCGCCAGGCAGACTTGGGCAAATCTAACCTCAACAACGCTGACTTGAGCAACGCCAACTTGCATTCGGCAAACCTTGCCGCCTGCTCTTTGTTCTCGGCAGTATTGACGCGTGCCGAACTAAGCGAAGCGGATGTGCGCGAGGCAAATTTAGAAAACGCCAACTTAAGCGAAGCAAAGGCAATCCAAGCCGATTTTAGCCGTGCCAACTTACGGTCGGCTAAACTGGAAAGAACGGAATTGAGCATGGCGAACCTGAATTTTGCAAACTTGTGCCAGGCAGAAGCGCGCTGGGCAGTTTTTAATGGCGCCAACCTGACCAGTATCTACGCCAAAGGAATTAACCTTTACCATGCCTCATTGCAAGATGCTCGTCTTACCAACGCAAACTTGAGCGACGCCAAACTAAGCGCCGCAGACCTCAGCGGGGCTAATTTATCCAGCGCCGATCTGACGGGCGCGAAACTGGATGGAGCAAACTTAAGCCGTTCCAACTTAAGCGGTTCGCGTCTCGCTTTACAACAACTGGCTCGCGTCCAATCCCTGGATGGCTCTGTTATGCCCGACGGAAAAAAATACGACCCTGACAAACACAAACTGGAATAGGAAAAGAAAAAAAACCAAGGAGGTTTCTATGAAAATCGGGATCATTGGAAGTGGCTTTGTTGGTTCCACCGCCGCGTATGCCTGCGTTATGCAAGGCATAGGGCGCGAAATTGTTTTGGTGGACATGAACACTGCCCGCGCTGAAGCAGAAGCAGACGATTTACAACACGCCGTGCCCTTTTCACGCCCTCTACGTGTTCGCGCTGGCAACTACGAAGACCTGACGGGCTGCCGGGTGGTGATTATCACCGCCGGCGTAGGACAAAAACCCGGCGAAACTCGTTTGCAACTCCTGGAACGTAACGCCGCCGTTTTTAAACAAATCATCCCCAGCGTGCTCAAATACGCTCCCCAAGCTATATTGGTAGTTGCCACAAACCCTGTGGATATTATGACCCACATAACCGCTCACTATGCGATGGACGCCGGTGTGCCTTTCTCCCACGTTCTTGGCTCCGGCACCATGCTGGATACTGCTCGCTTTCGTTCTCTGTTGGGTGAGGAGTTGGGTGTTGACAGTCGCCATGTCCATGCCTACGTCGTGGGAGAACACGGCGACTCAGAAGTACTCAACTGGTCAGCCGTCAGTATCGGCGGCATTCCCCTCGACGAGTTTTGTTGCAAACATCATTTAGATACGTATGCCGAACGACACGAGAAAATAGATAAACTCGTGCGTGGCGCAGCTTACAGCATTATTGCCGGAAAAGGGGCAACGTATTATGGAATCGGAGCTACCCTGGCGCGCATTGCCCGTGTCATCCTGCAAGACGAGCGTTCTATCCTTACTGTATGTACTCACACGGCGGAAGTAGCCGGTGTCAAAGATGTAACCATCTCCTTCCCTCATCTAGTGGGCGGAGAAGGGATTTTGGACGCATATCCTCCCGTGTTAGATGAAAAAGAACTCAACGCCTTTCAGCACAGCGCCAAAATCATTAACGACATCATCCGTGAAATGGAGGCTGACCACATTATCTAGTGAAAGTAGCAATCTGGTGGATTCGACGCGACCTCCGTCTGGCAGACAACCCTGCCCTGACCGCAGCCCTGGCGCAGACGGAGGTTGTCATCCCGCTTTTCATTCTTGATCCAGCGCTTTGGAAAACCCCCAGCACCGCGCCAACGCGCGCCACCTTCCTGCTGGATGGCTTACGACGCCTGGACGATGAGCTGCGTCAGTGCGGAAGTTCTTTGGTGGTGCGGCGCGGTGAACCGAGCCAGGTACTGGTGGCGCTGATTGCTGAAATCCAGCCGCGCCCTTCTTCCTTGCTCCTTTTCGCCGAAGAGGATTACTCTCCCTATGCTCGCCGCCGCGATGCTGCTGTAAGAAATGCCCAGATTTTACCCGTGCACCTCGTCCACGGGTTGACCTTACTTCACCCAACCAGCGTCCTCAAAGCAGATGGCACTCCCTACACGGTCTTCACTCCGTTCAGCCGCGCCTGGGAAAAAAGGGTGCAAGCACAAACCATTGCCTGTCTCCCCGCCCCGTCTCACATTCCCAGCCTGGCGGGAATATCCTCCCTACCGTTGCCTGAAAATCCGTCTCAAGCGGAGACACTTCTCTTGCCAGCCGGTGAGGCACACGCTCAGCAACGTCTGTCTGCTTTTACACGCCTGCCAGACGCGCCCATCTATACTTATGCCCAACAACGCGACCTTCTGGCAGAGCCGGGAACTTCATTCCTTTCGCCTTATCTACGTTTTGGAATGCTCTCCGCCCGCCAGGCGTATCTGGCGGGCATGTCTGCCCTTCAATTTTCACCAGAGTCGTCTGCACAGCGTAGCACGTATGTGTGGTTGAACGAGTTGATTTGGCGTGAATTTTATCAATCAATTACCTATCATTTCCCTGAGGTTCATCGTACCAGCTTTCGCCGCGCTTTTCGCGCAATGAAATGGAATAACAATCCACAGGATTTCGCTGCCTGGTGCAACGCAGCCACAGGTTACCCTGTTGTGGATGCCGCTATGCACCAGTTACTGCACAGCGGCTGGATGCACAACCGCGCTCGAATGCTCACCGCCTCCTTTCTAACAAAAGACCTGCTCGTGGATTGGCGCTGGGGTGAACGCTGGTTCATGCAACACCTTTTGGACGGCGATCCAGCCGCCAACAACGGTGGCTGGCAATGGTGCGCTGGCACGGGCACGGATGCCGCTCCTTTCTTTCGCATTTTCAATCCCATCTCTCAGGGGAAGAGGTTCGACCCGCACGGCAATTACGTTCGCCGCTGGTTGCCGCAAATGAGGAACGTGCCCGACGAATACGTCCACGAGCCGTGGAGAATGCCGCCTGCTTTGCAACACCAGCTGGGCTGCATATTGGGAAAAGATTACCCCCTGCCTATCGTGGAGCACGCCTGGGCACGTCAACGCGCCTTGGCGCTCTGGCGCGCTGTGCCCTGAATTTTTCACCCATGGATCAATTCCTTTCCTATCATAAGTTGTATAATGTAGACACACAATGACTTTCTATCTTGGGCTTTTATT
>CAZGDA010000110.1:0-8335 GCA_964524425.1 uncultured Anaerolineaceae bacterium
TTTCCGGGGGGGTGTGCGCCAGTTCAAGCAGACGGCGGGCGGCTTCATCGTTACTCTGAAGGTATTGGGCGGCAAGCGGTAATGGTTGTACGCTTTCAAAACTTGCCCAGACGATCATCACGATTACAGCCAGGAATACTCCGTTGACGTGCGCGGTGTTTACGAGAGGGACAGCCAGCGCCAGCACGCTGCAGACCGCCGCGCCGTTAAAAAACAAGCTGAGGGCATTCTGCAAACCGGTTAGATGTGCCATACGCGTCTGGGCGGTTGCCAGAGAGCGGTTGTGAGCGTTACAACGTTCCAATTGCAGTTGAACGCCGGCGGCGGCGAGCAAATCGGGCATACCTTGCAGGGTGTCCAAAATAGCGGTAGTGAGATGTGAGCGGCGTGTGATCAAATCCACGCCAGTCTGGCGGCTGAGGAAGAACATCAGCAGCGGCAAGCCCAAGCCTGCCAAAGCCAAAAAGAGCAGGAGAGTGTTTCCCAGGCGGATATCAAAAGAGGAGAGCAAGAGGCTGGCAACTACGGCTGTGAGGATGGCGACCAGGGGCGGGAAAACGACGCGAATGTAGGCGTTTTCCAGCGAGCTGATGTCGGAAACGAGGCGCGAGAGCAGGTCGCCGCTGCGATGAATGCTGAGACGGGCAGGAGCCAGCGGTTCGATGACGCGGTAAAACCAGACGCGTATGCGAGTCAGGAGTTTGAAGGTAACATCGTGCGAAATGTAACGCTCTAGATAGCGGAAAATCCCGCGCGCCAAGCCAAAGAAGCGCACACCGACAATGGCGACCTGCAATTCAGCGATGGAGGGGTGCAGCGCGGCGGCAGATATGATGTAGGCAGAAGTCGCCATCAAGCCGATGCTGCTGGCGATGGTGGCAAATCCCAACCCAACGGAGAGGAGAAACGGCGCGACCAACGACCAAGCGTGCAGACGTTGAGGAATTTCGGGTGGATTTTCCGCCTGAGTGGTATCGGTTTGAAAAACGGGCGGGGAGGCTGGTGGTAGGTCAGGGGAGATAGGCGGGAGGGAAGTATCTCCGGTTACGAACTGGCGGTAGGGACCTGACAGGCGCACCAGCTTTGAATGAACGCCGCGTTGGACGATTTTACCATCTTCCAGCACCAGGATTTCGTCTGCCTGTTGGACGGTTGTAAGACGGTGGGCAATTACGAGAGCGGCACGCCCAACCAACAGACGCTGCGTTGCCTGGTGAACGTGCGTCTCTGTTTCCACATCCAGGTTGGAGGCGGCTTCGTCAAGGATTAAGAGGGATGCATCTGTTTTGAGAAAAGCGCGCGCCAGAGCGATGCGCTGTGCCTGACCAGCGCTGAGCTGTGCGCCGCGCTCACCGATGGATGTGTGGTAACCTTGCGGCAGAGTCTGGATAAATTCGTGAGCGTGTGCCAGGCGCGCTGCGATAACGATTTCCTCCATTGTCGCTTGTGGGCGCGCCAGACGGATGTTTTCCAGAACGCTGTCGTGGAAAAGATAGGGAGATTGTGGAACCCAGGCGACGCGTTTACGCCAGGCAGCGGCGTCAATGTTCTCTAAGGGAGTGTCAGAAACGCAGATCTGCCCGTTTTCCGGTGGCATAAAACGCAGCAAGAGATCAGCGATGGTACTCTTGCCAGCACCGCTTTTGCCTACCAGGGCGGTTTTTTTGCCGGGAAACAGAGAAAGGGAAACTTCCTGTAAAGCCTGGTCTTCTTCTCCCGGATAACGATAGGTAACGGCGTGCATTTGAATAGAAAAACCAGGTGGAACAGCGCAGGTTGGCGAAGGAGATGCAGCGGATTCCGCAGGTTTTAACGCCAGGATGGCTTGGATGCGTTTGGCGGCGCTCACCCCGCCGATGGCGGCGTGAAAACGCGTACCGAGCAGGCGCAAGGGTGCGTAAAAATCTGGCGCAAGAAAAAGCACAGTGAGCGCCTGTTCAAATTCCAACCGTCCGTACAGGAGGCGTAATCCAATTCCCACGGCTACGACCGCAGTGCTGATGGTTGCCAGAAGCTCCAGACTCAACGCGGAAAGGAATGCCACGCGTAATACGCGCATGGTTATCTGGCGGTGTTGTTCGCTGACCTGGGCAACGCGCCCGGCTTGCTGGCGTGAACGTCCAAGCATCTTTAACGTGGTCATACCCTGGATGACGTCTAAAAAAAATGCGCTCATGCGGCTTAGGGTCTGCCATTGTTTGTTAGCGAGCGAATCGGCATAACTGCCAATTAAAATCATGAACAGGGGAATGAGTGGAGCAGTGAATAGCAGCACTACTGCCGAAATCCAATCCAGGGGAAAGACGGCGATTAAGATTGCCAGCGGAACAATGATGGCAATCATAAGCTGGGGGAGGTATTCACGGAAATAGACGTCCAGTGCTTCTATGCCTTCCACAGCCGTGTTTACCAACTCTCCGCTACGTTCTGCGCGCACGTAGGCGGGACCGAGCTCAGCCAGGTGTTCAAGCAATTCCTGGCGTAGTTGTGTCTTGACGTGATTAGCAATATAATCGGCGCTGATTTCCTTCAGCCAGGCAAGGGCAGCGCGCAGAAGAAGGATGAATATCAACACCTGAAAATTTGCCGTGAGGGTGAGCAAATCAGCGTTTGAGAGGAATGTGCGTTGGATAATGCGGCTCAGCTCTTGCGCTTGCAGGATAATGCACACCCCGCTGGCTAAAGCCAGAAACACGGTAACACAAAAGGCAAGAGTGAGGTTTCTGTGTTGGAAGATGCGTTGAAGCAGGTGGCGGTTCAGCATGGGAAAAACAGGACAGCCCGCTTTGTTTTGGATAGAAGCGGACTATTAACGCTGCACAATGGCGCGCATGACAAAGCGATCTGCTGCGCCGAAACGATATTTATATATTTCATCCCCGCGCATGAAATCAAAACCGACCCGCCCGTTTTGAATTGCCCACTCGATCATATAGCCGAGCAGCACCCAGCCAGGGGAAAGA
This sequence comes from uncultured Anaerolineaceae bacterium, assembly GCA_964524425.1. Classification (GTDB taxonomy): domain Bacteria; phylum Chloroflexota; class Anaerolineae; order Anaerolineales; family DRKV01; genus JBAXBF01. Next base: position 2,964 of record CAZGDA010000110.1, read on the forward strand.
GCGGCGAAATCGGGATTGATGCCGGAATTGTATACCCAGATGTGATTGGCATAATCAAAACTCATGTATGCGGCTGCTTTTTGTCCGCCAAATTCCAGAAATGCAAGATGCAACCAACCGCCTTCAAAAGCGGTGCGGGCGATGTCGTGCATCTGGGCGCGCATAAGCTCGGTTAGAAATGTGGCTTTGTTGGCGTCTTGTGCCATGAGATTGATAAACGCATCCATCTCGGTTTCCAGAGAGGCGGGGTCGTTGACCATATACCAGCGAGCGGCTGGTGAGTTTGCCTCGGCGCGGCGGATTTTGCGGCGGATTTCGTGGCGCTGTTTCTTGTCTATCCCTGCCAGGTAGGTTTCCCAATCTCCTGGGAGCGGGATGAAGGGAGCGGGTTGAAGGCGCTCTTGAGAAAAGCTCCAGCCCATGCGCTCGGCGGCTAAACGCAGGGCGGGCAGAGTTGGGGTGTTATCCAGTAAATTGTATAAATCCAGCATCTGCCAGGGTGGATTGTGAACTTCTGCCAGGCACTCTAATAGCTCGCTTATAAAAGCAGACACGTCGGCTGGTCTTACAAGCACATCCAGGTAATCTGATATTTCCATGCTGCCGAGTAACATTAAAGCAGGTACGTCTGCACAGTTCTTTGTAAAAAGAAAAGGCGCAATGCCGACCAACTGGTTATTCTGGCGTGCGAGGGCGATGAATAACTGCGCATCTTGCCATTCTCCACCACCAACAAAACGCCACCAAGACGTGAGATATTCGTGGCGCAAAAATGGCACGTGAATTGCACTGGAGGTTAATAATGTGTTCCATTCGTCAGTCAACTGGTGAAATTCTTCCGCTGAACGTAAAATTGAAAAGTCCATGGCTCCTCCGCGCTTATTTCAATTTTAAACGGAAATAAAAAAAATAGCAATGCGATGTGAAAATTGTATTTACCCTGTGAACGAATTCTGTATGTGTGAACGAAATACAGGTATAATTAAAAAGGTATATGGATACACGGCTTGATTTAACCATTCTTCCCGTTTCTCCCAGCCAGGTGATGGCACAAAAGTATGTGGAGGAAATCTTTACGGCTGCAGACACGCGCCGACCGGGGCGTGGCAGGGCGGCTGATCGTCTGGCATTTTATTTTCCGCAAACAACCAGCTCGCTTGACACTGCAAAGCAGATGGAACAGTGGTCTGCTCTTTATTATAAGACGAGCGGTCCGGTTACCAGCGCATTGCGGGTTTTGATCGAGCAACTCAACCAATCTTTATTGGGAAGGGCACAGCAAGCGACGGCGGGAAGTATGCCGCGGACTGAGGCAGGGGTACCTTTCACAGGAATGGTGCTGCGGCACACAGAAAATTCTGTTCCCATCCTGTATGCCGCGCAGTGCGGGGCGATGCACATTTTACACGTTACCAGCCAGACTATTCGCCATTATTATGACCCTCAACGCGCGGGAAGTGGATTGGGAATCAATCGCGCCGCGGCGATCCATTTTTTACAATTTGAACTTCACGCCGGTGATTTTTTGTTGTTGACACACAGGCTGCCTTCCCGCTGGGACGCCTCTTCTTTGCGCTCTGTGCATGGACAGGGAATGGATAAGATGCACCGCTATTTGTTGGGCAGTTTAAAATCGGATGGTGATACTCCGCCGGCTTTTATTGTGTTGTACGCCCAGCCGGGCAGCGGACAATTTCAGTTGGTCAGTGCGCAAGTGGAAAGCCAGGCAGTGAAAATGGATACAAGCGCCGCAGCGCCGGGGAAACCATCTGCGCCAGTGCCTGTTAAAACCATACCGACGACTGCACCCCCTGCGCAAGCCATGCCGCTTAAGCCTTCATTAGCTGGAGGGGAAATACCCGAGGCTGGCAGAACACCGCTTGAAAAAATTGGGACGATGTCTAATCTTCAAAGCAGGGAAGCGGACGAAGATGTTTCTTCTTCCGCTGCGCCACCGCCTGCCGGTAAGGCAGAGGGAGTTGCGCCTCACCGTCCGGCTGCTGAAGAGGAGGATTTATCCAAGCAACAGTCTGAGACGGGTTTCAAAACCAGCCTGCAAACGAAGTTAGAACCATTTCGCAGCCGGATTGCGCCTTTGTATCGAAGATTTGTGCCTGCACAGCCAGCCGGGCAGGTGTCATCTATGCCTTCTCTACCTGCGCCTGTGATGGCGTTTATCGCTGTGGCAGTGCCTGTTTTGGTGGTGGCGGTTACCAGTATTCTCTATTTGCAACGCGGGGTAACCTCACTGAACCAGAATTATTACCAAAAAGCGCAATCTCTCGCCGTCAGAGCCATCAGCGAAACGGACGACAAGCTACGCCGCCAGATATTGCATGATTCGTTGGATTATCTTAACCAGGCGGAAAGCTATCAGATCACAAACGAGTCTAAGTCTCTGCGAAATTACATCAATTCGGTGGTGGACGAGTTGGATGGAACCATCCGCCTCAATTTCCAGCCAGTATTAGGAGGAAGATTGCCCGGGTCGGTGAACATCCAGCGCATGATTTTGCTGGGTGATGATATGTACCTGTTCAATGCCGAAGGCGGTAACGTGCTGCGGGCGCGGCGCATCGAACAAACGTTTGAAATAGACAGCGAGTTTTATTGTGGTCCCGGAGCGAAAGTGGGTGCCTTTGTGGACATAACATTAACCACGTGGACGCCAGCATCCCGTTCTCCTACGATTAATGGCATTTTAGGGATGGATGCCCAGGGAGCAGTGCAGTATTGCTTCCCCAAGGAAGAAGTGGCAAAGATTAAAGAGAGCGAAAAGGGAACGATAAAAACGACCGAAACATTACCCGCGCCGCAGGATTTTGGTTGGAGTGCGCCAGTGGCGATATTGTACGACTTGGGCACACTTTACGTGCTTGACCCGCCCAATGACGCGATTTGGAAATATGTTCTGGATGAGAATGGTGAGTATTCCAGGGCACCAACGCTGTTGTTTGTGGATAAACCTGAGATTCAAGATACTACGCGCATGGCAATATATCGCGAGCGGCTGTACCTGTTGCATAAGGATGGGCGGGTTACCACCTGCTACTATGATATAGGATATAAAACTCCCACGCGGTGCGAAAATCCCAGTCCGTTTACGGACAACCGCCAAAAGGGTAAAAATAGCAGCTCCCGGCTTACCCATCCAGACGGTACAGCAATCCTATTCAATCAAATTATTATATCGCCTCCGCCAGACCCATCCATATTCCTGCTAGAAGCGCAAGATTTATCTGCCTATCATTTTAGCCTGCGCTTGTTGTTGCAACGCCAGTTTCGTGCCCAGCAAGACTTGGTGGATGCCCGGCGCCCTGCCAGCGCGTTTGTCATCGGCAACGACCGCACGATATACATGGCGATAGGAAACAATATTTACGCAGCAGTCCTGCCCTAGAAGAGCATAGATCAGGCGAGCAATACGGTTATTTTGCCGGGGAGATGACGGCACGCCGCGGTTGTGATTTTGGCTCAAGATAATAGGTGAAGCGGAACCCGACTCTGCCGACATGCAGCAAGTCACCGCTTACCAGGCGGGCGCCTTCGGGTGAAATTGGGGCGTAGTTCACCCACGTTCCGGCGGTGGAACCCAAGTCTGTTATCCAAAAAGTACCATCTTCACGGCGCGTCAGGCGGGCGTGGCGTTTGTCTACGGATGGGTCGCTCAATGCCAGGTTCACCGCTTTCGGGTTGCTGCCAATGATGAGTTCTTTATTGACAATGGCGAAGGGTTTTGAATCTTCGCTGGTTTCGGCTGCGCCGGGGGTTTCGATCAGGCGGATGAGGTATGCCAGCGCGGGCGGCGGGCGTTGATCTTGCCAGGGCAAGGGCGGGTGCGTGGCGGATCTGGTCTTGTTGATAATCGGGTTCGGCTTTGTTTCTGGCTGGGTGGTCTCTCCCCAGGGAGAATTTTGGGGTCCAGTATCTCCCATGTCCACCTTCAACATGCGCGGCTGTGTGTTCGGTTCATTGCGGATGAGAACCGGTTGGGTTACCGGGTCGAGGTAACGGTGTTGGGAAATGTTTTTCCGTGTTTCTATAAAGTACGTTTTGGGTTGTAACTTGCCGCCCAAAACCAGCGCCCAAAATAAAACTAACCCTGAAAGTGCTATGGCAATCCCAGCGATGAGTTTTCCCTGTTTTGCTAAAACAGTGGCGAGCGTTTCCCGGGGAATATCTATCTGGATTTTCACGGGTGTTTCCATGCTTACGCCGCTCAACCCGATCTGATCAATGGCTTCCACCTGAAGTAAATGTTCACCGGGTGTTGTGTAGGTGCTTATGTCCCATTGAAAGGTATCAAATGGCGGCTGTATGTTTTCAGCGACTACCTGTCCATCCACATAGAGAGCGGTGCGAGTCAGGGAGCGGCGGAAACCATCTGGAAAGTCCACAACAATTTTGAGAGGGTATAACGCGGGTGAAAAGGCGTTTTCTGGCGCGCCTGCATTCGTTGATTTAACGGCGAAAGTATCTTCTTTCTTATGCAGGGTACGCACAATCTCACGCGGCGGGGAAGCAAAAATGGGCTGGGGGTAATTAATGTTCAGGTCAAAAGCCTGCTTGTTGCTGGCGTACATTCCCGCGGACGAGTTCACCTGCACGACCAGTTGGTGTGTCCCGCTGGAGCGAATTTTGGATGGATAGGAAATAAGATAAACACTGCGCAGAGGTTTGAGATATTCGTTTATGAGAGGAATCTGTTCGCTGCCGGTGAAAAAGAAAAAGCCTCCCCCGGTTTTTTCTGCCAGGTTAGCCAGGTTGTTCACTCCCTGGCTGCCGGCGTAACCGCGGGCTGCGATAACCCAGACAAAAACGTGCACAGATTGTTCTTTGGCTCTTACGATGAGGTTATCGAAGGTCGTCGTATCCTCCCAGGCTGGGGGAGCGGTGATGAGCAGCACGGCTTTACCCATGCCAGGCTGCGGTGAGGCGTCCATTGCCACATCCAAGGCTTTGCCAAGCAAATCAAAACTCGGTTTTATGTCTCGCTTCAATGAATAGGCGTTGAATTGCTCCAGCCAATCTGAATAAGACGTCAGATGAGTGGCTTCCAGCCCGTCTGAGGTGAGGAAGGAGAGATCGTCTGGTGAGGCAAGGCTGGGGTTTTGTTGGTTGGCGGGCGAAGCGCTGGCGGTGTTTGCCCAATCGCGAATGGTTTGCGCCAAAAGGTCAAAACGCGCCCGCCCTTGGGCATCGCGCACGGCAAAGGAGGCATCTGGGTTGACTGCAACTACAAGCTGAATGCCTGGATCAATGATTTTCAGTGCAATCCCGTCAACTGGTTTTTCGTCTTCCAGTACAAGCAGATCTTCATTGGTTAAGTTAGCCAGCGAATTCCATAAGTGGGGAGCCACGTGGAGGTAAGC
>CAZGDA010000111.1:0-8128 GCA_964524425.1 uncultured Anaerolineaceae bacterium
TTGGTCGCTGCGTTTTTTTTGTTTTTGAGGATGGGGCTGCGCTCCCTCGCAAGGACATGAAGGGGCTGCGCTCCCTCGCAAGGACAGGGGGAGGGGGCGCGCAACCACAACCTACAGCCTTTGCGTCCCCCAAACGGCAAAAATTGCATTACAAAACGCGGCAAAAAATGAGACTTTATTAAGACAAAGCAGACACTCCTTGACGATTTTCTATCCTTAAATTAGAATAGACAGTGTCCCTTAAAGAAGCTGTCAAAAATAGGATGCACGCATGTTGATACCGTCTATGGTATTTTTCATGGTATTAAACCCATATCTGGTGTGAATAAAGCAAATTCAGGCATTTTTGACAGCCCCTGTTTTTGTTTAATTACGCAAGTGTACTTTACAATCTACGGCAAACTCCCTGGGGTTTGCCGAGATGTCGTTTAATATTTGGAGGTATTATGTCTCAAGCAGAAAACACTGCAACACCGTATCAACGCTACCACATCCACACCGAAGAGACGCCGGAGATCAGCGCCATGCCCAGTCGCTTTCTCACCAGGGTAGGCAAGGTTGGGTTAGCCAGCCATCTTATCCACGAGATTTTGCGCACCAAAGCGGACATGCCAGTGGTAACCAGCCGCCCGTGCATGTATGGGGTCTATTCCGGTCCCATCGGCGGCTTTGCGCCACGCCCGCACAAGTGTGTCGCCTGTTTGCTCTGCACGGTAGAATATTCCCGGTTTGTGAGGATATCGCCCAACCCGGCGCGGCGCAGGATGGGCGATTCATACTTCACCTGGGAACACGTCGAAGCGATTTTATACGAAGCGGAAAGCGGGCGTGTACCGGTCAAGGGCGCCGGATACCGCGGTCCCTTCGGCGGCGCAGGCTGGGACGGGATGTGGACGGACATGTCTGAGATCGTGCGCCCAACCCGCGACGGGATTCACGGGCGCGAGTTCATCTCCACTGTCGTAGATATCGGCGCCAAGCCCGCCTACCTCACGCTAGACGAGCACAAACAGCCCGTCGGCGCGCTGCCACAGGTTATCCAATTGCCCTTACCCATCCTCTTTGACGCTCCGCCGGACGCGCTGGCTACGGCGCAGCTCGCAAAAATCTACCTGCAAGCCGCCCAGGAAATCCAGACCCTGGTGATCTTACCTATCCAGATCGTGCTGGAATACAACCTGAACAGTCCCGCCATCGTCCCGCTGGTTACGGCAGAGGAATGGGAACAGGTGCGTGTTCTGCCTTTCACCCCGCGCATGCTGGAAATGACCGGCTGGAACGAACGCCTGTACGACGAAATCCGCGCCACCTTCCCGTCTGCACTGGTGTGCCTACGCACGCATTTCATCGCCGGGGAAGAATTGCTCAATCTGGCGCAAAAAGGCATCCGCATCTTTCACATGCTAGCCAATTATCACGGGCGCTCTCCCGATAAGACTTTCGTTTTTGACCTCATCCGCGCTGCTCACCAAACCCTGGTGGAGGCGCGCTGCCGTGACGAGTTCACTCTGCTGGGCAGCGGCGGTATCGTCGCCGCTGAACACACTCCCAAAGCCATCATCGCCGGGCTGGACGCAGTCTGCCTGGATACGCCCTTGCTGGTTGCCTTGCAGGGCAGGCTGGGACGTGGCAACGACGAACTGAAAAACCGCCATAGAGGCGCCTGTAAACTGCCGCGGGCTATGCCTAGCGGCTGGGCAGTCCAGCGTATCAAGAACATGATCGGCGCCTGGCGCGACCAGATGCTGGAAATGATGGGCGCGATGGGCTTGCGCGAGGTACGCCGTCTGCGCGGCGAAATGGGACGCGCCATGTTCCAAAAGGCGCTGGAACGCGAGACGTTTGCCGGCATTGAAGGCTACGAGGAATAACAGAGGTACACTATGACAGACGAAACCACAATTGTCAATCAAAGAGCGGTGGATAAACACATCGAATTCATTCGAGCAGGGTTGCTGCACTGGTCTGGCTTGCAAAACGGCGCGCCGCCTGCCATGGGCGATTACCGCTGGACGGAGCAGTTGATCCTTTCCACCTGGTATATGGCGCGCACCGGCAAAGTGCCCCCTGAAGGTACGGAATATCGGGTAGGACGCTCCGGCGGCGGCTTTGACGCCCTGGATTTCAAGGCGCCCAAAGACGGGCAGGCGCTGGACGCCGCCCAGGCAATTGACCTTTCCATTCCGCTCAACCGGCGCGGCGTGGGACGCGAAATCACTATCCCGGTTCCTTTCTACGGGGCGGGCATGTCCTACGGCTCGATCAGTGAGCAAGTCATGCTGGCGCGGGCGATGGCAGCTAAAGCCTGGCACACGTTTACGTCCACTGGCGAGGGCGGGTACCCTCCCGCGCTGGTCGAATACAAGGATCACGTCATCACTCAGGTCGCCACGGGCATGTTCGGCGTGCGCGAGCAGACCATTCAATACACCCCCATTCTGGAATTCAAGTACGCCCAGGGAGCCAAGCCTGGCTTGGGCGGGCACTTGCTGGGAGATAAAGCCACCACCGCCGTAGCGGAGATGCGCGAAAGCGTGCCCTGGGTGAGCCTGTTCTCTCCCTTCCCCTTCCATTCCGTATACTCGGTTGAAGACCACCGCAAGCACGTGGACTGGGTCAAAGCGATCAACCCCGCCGCGCTCATCTCCATCAAAGTCTCCACGCCGGTGGACGTGGACATGGTGGCGGTGGGCAGTTATTACGCCGGGGCGAACATCGTCCACCTGGACGGTTCTTACGGTGGCACGGGCGCGGCGCCGGAAGTTGCTAAAAAGAACATCGCCATGCCGATCGAGTTTGCCATCCCGCGCGTGCACCAGTACCTGCTCAAAGAAGGCATCCGCGACGAGGTGGTCGTCATGGCGAGCGGCGGCATCCGCAGTGCCTACGACGTCGCGAAAGCCATCGCCCTGGGCGCCGACGGCGTCGTTCTGGGCACCAGTGAACTGGTGGCGCTGGGCTGCACGCGCTGCTCCAATTGCGAGCGCGGGCGCGGCTGCCCGTTTGGCTTGACCACCACCGACCCCGAACTGGCACGTCTCATTGAGCCGGAGTGGGGCGCGCAGCAGTTGAATAATTTCTACACCGCCTTGAAAACTCAATTGGAAGATTTGCTGCGCCGCCTGGGCTTGAAGTCCATCCGCGAGCTGCGCGGCAGAACGGATTTCTTGGTGTATACGAAACAAAAGGCGTAAGGTTTGGAGGTGTTTCCCAATGCTGAAAGACATGTTTAAAGTTCAGGGGTTGACACCCATAGTGCTGGGGAAATTTATCCAGTCGGATATAAAATCAGGGTCGCCGATCAAGATAGTTTTATTTGGCTCTCACGCCCGGCGAGAGGCGGGAGCAGAGAACAACGACAACAGGATGTTTACAACGAGGACGTATGAGTATACAAAACGATATAGAAGCCATTTTTAAATCGCGTCGGGCGCTGCGCCCACAAGAGAACCCTGCCCTGTGGGGAGACGACGCCGCCGAGGGCGGTTGTGGAGTGATCGGCATCGCCTGCACGGAACAGATCGCCGGGCGGCATTTGTTGCAAGCTCTCGACCAGATGCGCAATCGCGGCAACGGCAAGGGTGGCGGTATCGCCGCGGTCGGCTTGGTTGCCAGCGAGTTTGGCGTGAGTCAGGAAATATTAGACAACGATTACCTGCTGGCGGTGGCTTACCTGGAAGAGGACTGCCGCGCCGAAGTAGAGCAGAAATACATCTTGCCCGTTTTCGAGGTGGACGCCAGCCGGCGCGCGGCGCAGATTCCCGATTACCGCAGCCTGCCAAACGTGGAAGTCAAGCCGCCGGACGTTTACGAATATTTCGTGCGCGTCAAGCCGCAAGTGCTGGCAGCCTGGAAAAACGAACACCTGGCGCAAGGCAGTGCTCTGACCCAGCGGCAGATAGAAGACGAGATCGTCTATCAAAACACCTACCGTCTGAACAAGGAATTTTACGCCTCGCTGGGCAGGACGCGCGCTTTCGTCTTGTCGCACGGCAAAAACATGCTCGTGCTCAAGATGGTCGGCTATGGCGAGGACGTGGTGCGCTACTACCAGTTGGAAGACGTGCACGCCCACGTGTGGATCGGACATCACCGCTATCCAACCAAGGGGCGCGTCTGGCACCCCGGCGGGGCGCACCCCTTTGCAGGTTTGAACGAGGCGCTGGTGCACAACGGCGACTTTGCCAACTACGCCTCCATCAGCGAATATCTGGCGCAACGCGACATTTACCCCCTCTTCCTGACGGATACGGAAGTCTCCGTGCTGGTCTTTGATTTGCTCTACCGCACCTACGGCTACCCGCTCGAATACGTCATCGAGGCGCTGGCGCCCACCACGGAGCGCGACTTTGCCATGCTGCCGCCGGAAAAGAAAAAGTTGTACGAGATGTTGCAAGCCACACACATGCACTGTTCGCCAGATGGACCCTGGTTCTTCCTCATTGCCCAATCTGACCGCGAAGAAAGCCAGCCGGTTTACCGTCTGACGGGCATCACGGATACTTCCATGCTGCGCCCACAAGTGTTTGCCTGGCAAGAGAGCGGCGAAGACGGCGCGGCGATCGGGTTTGCTGCCTCGGAAAAGCAAGCCATAGATGCGGCGCTGCTCTCGCTTTCGCAGGAAGACCGGCGTTTCTGGCGGCGTGCTGACCGCTACTGGAACGCGCGCGGCGGCAGCCACACCGACGGTGGGGCGTTTATCTTCTCCGTCTATCCCAAGGGCAGGTCTGCCAAACTGGTCTGCACGGATAAGTTTGGCAAGCGCATTCGCGCCGATTTAAGCCGCCCCCCGCTTTTGCCCAAATCGCTGGCGGAAGAAGTCATTGACGGCGCTGCCAGCCTGGCGGGACACGTAATTGACGGTGTTTTTCGCATCCTTGAAGAAGCGTTGGAGGAAGGCAAACCAACCCCCCAAGCGGCTGGCAAACCTCAACCCAGCCTCGCCAGCGCCGATCCGCAAAACCTCTTCACCTGGGTGAAGGAGCGCATCCCTACCTGGACGTATGCGCAGGTGGATGACTTCTTACACCAGTTGGAAGCCAGCATTACGCAGGACGGCGGCAAACTTGCCCTGGAAACCCTCACCCTGCTCATGGATCGCCGTTACCCCAGCGGCAGCCTGCGCCGCTCCAGTTTGCTGGCTTTGTACGACCAGAGCCTGGAACGCTGGATAGAAGCCATCCGCGAGAATTCTTCAGCGCATTACCTTTACCATAGCCGTACTCATCCCATCCAGAGCGCCGCCCAAAACGGGATTACGTTGGTGTTGGATGCAGCCGGGTTTGCCCCCGAAGGGGATACTGCCGCCGGACGCGAGATTGTGCGTCTTCACTCGTTAGGATACCGACGCTTCGTCGTCGTGCGCTGCGCCGGACACCGCTTCATCGGCAACGGCTTGGGAGCCGACACCAGCGGCGTGCGCCTGGACGTTTACGGCTCTTCCGGCGATTACCTTGCCTCGGGCATTGACGGGGCAGAGATCTACGTGCACAACAACGCTCAAGACCAACTCGCCCAGATTATGAAATCTGGCAAGCTGGTGGTCTATGGCGACGTGGGACAGACTTTTGGGTACGCAGCCAAGGGCGGTGAAGTGTACGTCCTGGGCAACGCGGCCGGGCGTCCGATGATCAACGCCGTGGGCAAGCCGCGCGTGGTGATCAATGGCACCTGCCTGGATTACCTGGCAGAATCCTTCATGGCGGGCGACCCGAACAACGGCGGCGGGTTCGTCATCCTCAACGGTTTGACGCTCAGCGACGATGGCGACGTGCATTACCTGGATACGCCTTACCCTGGCGGGAATTTGTTCTCGCTGGCGTCCGGCGGGGCGATTTTCGTGCGCGACCCATACCAATTACTCTCCCCCGACCAGTTGAACGGCGGCAGTTTTGTGCCCTTCAACGGCAGAGATTGGGACTTGATTTTACCTTATCTGCAAGAAAACGAGCGCCTGTTTGGCATACCCGTTGCGCAATTGCTTGCGGTAGGCGGAGAAAAACGCCAGCCGCAGGAAATCTATCGCAAAATTGCTCCAGCCGCCACGCGCGCCTTGCAGGCGGAAGAAGCCTGGGTGGTTAAATAAGCGTTCTATGATATAATAGCAAAAGACCTGTACGCACACCCTTGTGGTTCGGAGGAGGCAGGGGTGTGGAGTTATGGGGTCGTGGATTAATTTCCTTTCCCCTGCGCCCCTCTCTGTGTAAAGAGCCAGAGAGGGGCTTTTCTTTGTCAATACCTTACGTTTAATCCTGATTTTATGGTATAATGTGCGCGGTGGAAATGATTTGGAATTTGCTTCAAACAGAACCCGTGTTTTAAGGGGCGCTTCGTGGACAGTGAACTCGTTCAAACTCTTGTAGATCAGCGCGTTTTCAAGCATTACTACACCTCCCAAAACGCATTTCACTACGCCATGCATCGGCTGGGTGAGGTACTCCTGCCGGCTGTGGTCATGGACCTGCACGTGCGCGGCGCAGAAAACGTGCCCACCCAGGCAGCCTGCGTGCTGGCAGTCAACCACCTGACCATGTACGACGTGCTACCCATACAACTGGCGCTGCCAACGCGCCCGGTGTTCTTCATGGCAAAAGAGGAACTCTTCCGCAATCCCTTCACCGATTTGCTTTTCCGTTCTTTGCTGGCGTTTCCCGTCCGACGCGGCGGGCGCGACGAATGGGCAATGGATTTCGCCTTACAATTGCTGCGCAACGGGCAGATGGTGGGGATTTTCCCCGAGGGCACGCGCAGTTATGGGCACGGCTTGGGACGCGGCAAAAGCGGGGCTGCGCGCCTGGCGCTGACAGCCGGCTGTCCAATCCTGCCCATGTCGTTGAGCGGCACACACACGTTGTTTAAATCTGTTAATCGCCGCGCCGAAATCAACGTGAGTATCGGCAGCGCATTGATTCCCCAGGCGCACGAAGACGTTGACGACCTCACCGAGCGCACAATGCAAGCCATCGCCGCCATGCTGCCGGATGAGATTCAAGGCAGGTATAGACGGGCGAATTCCTAAGCAAGAAAGCGTTTTATCGCGGCGCTTCTTTAATGTTATGGTTCCATTTGGGGATTTTGTCGGCATGGGGCTGCCCAAATCCACCGGTGATTCAGGTTGGCAGAGGCTGTCTGTGTCGGCGTTTTTTCGCGCCGTTGCGTGCGCGCCTGCTGTGAAAAAGCGCCTCAGAACAGTCCCTGCCAGTGGTCTGTACTCATTCTGATTGGGGAGAAGAAGCCAGGCGCTGGTTTGCCTGGGCGCACAGGCTGGAACCACCCGCGTTCAGCCATTCTTGCAGCGTAAGGCTGTGTGCTTTGCCACTGGCAGCGTCTTGATAAATGCCGCTCCCCCAGCGTGCGTAGCGGATCATCTCCTCAGACCAGACAGATTCGGGGCGGCTGGCGCCGGTGATGCCGCCGTTATAACTAGCCAGGGTGGTGCGCACGTCTCCCTGGCGGGCGTCAAACGCCTGGCGCAGGTAAGCAATGCCGCGCTGGGCGTTGACCTGCGGATCGAACGTGTCTTCCCCGTTGGAGAAGTGAAACGGCATGACCTGGAACAACCCCATGGCGCCCGCGCTGGAAACCGCCTGCGGATCGCCGCACGATTCGATCTGCATCACAGTCGCCACCAGGTTGGGGTCCAGGTTCCATTCTTTTGCCCAGGCAAGCACCTGCGGCTCCCAGTGTTTGACCTCCGGGGTGAAGAAGGCGGCTAGTTTTCCCGATACTGCCCCTTCTCCACCCTGCGTCTTGGGCGCGGCGTGGGTGTTCGTTTGACGTACAGCCGTGGTCAACCCTGGAGAGATAAAGGTGAGGAACAAATACACCAGCAAACCACACATAAGCAGCACGGTTAGGGGTAGAAGAACCCCGTGAGGAATGCCGCCGGCGTTCTCGTCTTCTGCCCACTCGTAAGCGTACTCGTAGCCTTCGTTTTCTGCGCAGGCTGGGTATTCAACGAAAAGAGCAGAACGATCATCTTCTTCGTAGATTTCTTCTATCATCCCCGAAGTGTCCTCGTAAGGAATGGTCTGCCAGTATAACATGATTATACCTTACATTCTGTGCAGCGGATTGTTAGGCTGGGGAGAATTCGCGCGCATGGCGAGCGGGTTGCCGGAGAGCGTGC
>CAZGDA010000112.1:0-8074 GCA_964524425.1 uncultured Anaerolineaceae bacterium
CAACTCCGCCCCCTCCGCACCTTCGCGTGTGTTGTACCTCTCTCACGCGGAGACGTAGATATCATTGACACAAGCCTTGAAAACGGTTACAATATAACTGGTCAGACCACTTACCAGTTCAGGTGAAATTGCATGAATATAGAATGGGAAGCGCCGCTTCACTTTGCCGAGTTAACCGAAAAACGCCTCATCACCGCCATCCTCGAAAACCAATTCCCCATCAACGCTACCCTGCCGGGGGAGCGCGAACTGGCGCGCCAGTTGGGCGTCACCCGCTCGACCCTGCGCGAAGCCTTGCAGCGCTTGCAGCGCGACGGCTGGGTGGACATTCAACAGGGCAAACCCACCCGCGTGCGTAACTATTGGCAGGAGGGCAACCTGGGCGTGCTGGCAGCCATCGCCGAACACCGCCAGCACGTACCGCTGGATTTTGTCTCGAACCTGCTGGTTGTGCGCACCCTGCTCGCCCCCGCTTACACCCGTCTGGCGTTTGAGGGCGGAGTCCAGCCGCTCGTTCTCCTGCTGGAAAGCTATCAAAACCTGGTGGATACGCCCGAGGTTTTCGCGGCGGCAGATTGGGATTTGCACCACACCCTCACCCTGGCTTCGGGGAACCCCGTCTTCACCCTCATCCTCAATGGTTTTCGCGATCTGTATCCTGCCATGGGCAGGATGTACTTCAGCGCCCCAGCCGGGCGCGACTCCTCGCGCCGCTTTTACGCCGCCTTGCTGGCTTGCGCCCAGGCACAAGACGCCGTCGGTGCAGAGGCGCTCACGCGTCGCGTAATGGAAGAAAGCCTCAATATCTGGCAGACGGCTGTTCAGCAAGACAGCCCCTAGCAAGCAAGGAGATACAAAAAAGAAATGCGATCGTTTTTTTACACCGTCTGGGTTGTGTCTCGCCAACGCACAACAGAACGCAGCAGCTGCGCAGGCAAACGTCTTTTGGGATAGGCTTTTTATCAATGCCTACGCCCAAACAGCATCACAGAACGGAACGACAAATGGGAGGCAGGTATGTGGACGATTGGATGGCGGGATAGAGTTTGGAGCGAACTGGAACACCCCTGGGATTTGATTGTCATCGGCGGGGGCATCACCGGCGCGGGCATCTTCCGCGAAGCCAGCCGCGCCGGGCTGCGCGCTCTGCTGGTGGAGGCGCACGATTTCGCCTCCGGCACGTCCAGCCGCTCGACAAAAATGGTGCACGGCGGCTTGCGTTACTTGAAAAACGCCCAGCTCAAGGTTACCTACGAATCGGTTGCCGAGCGCCAGCGCCTGCTGCGCGAGGGCAAGGGTTTGATCAAGCGCATGGGCTTCCTTTTCTCAGATTTGGAAGGCGACCCGATTCCGGGCTGGATGTTTGGCTTGGGGTTGATCGTCTACGACATCATGGCAGGGCAATGGGCGCATCAGCATTACAACGTGGACGACATGCGCGACCTGTGCCCGCCGCTGACCACGCCCGCCCTGCGCGGCGGCTATCGCTACATAGATGCCCAGGTGGACGACGCCCGCCTGACTGTGCGCGTCATCCGTGAAGCCGTGCGCGCCGGTGGTACGGCGCTCAACTACGCCCGCGCCGAAAGCCTGCTGCGCACGCACGACGGGCAGGTGCGCGGTGTGCTGCTGCGCGATCTCTCACCCCAGGGCGGCGGGCGCACCTGTGAAGCACAAGCCGGGCTGGTCATATCCGCCACCGGCGCCTGGGCAGACGAGCTGCGCCTGCAAATGGGCAAAGCGCGCCGCATCCGCCCGCTGCGCGGCAGCCACCTCGTTTTTCCCACCAGCCGCCTGAATCTGCAACGCGCCTTGAGCTGGGGACACCCAGCCGACGGCAGACCGATCATCGCCATGCCCTGGGAGGGCGTTACCTTGCTCGGCACAACCGACATAGACCACGGCGAGAACTTGCAAAGCGATCCCTCCATCAGCGCCCAGGAAGCCGAATATCTGCTGCGGGCGGCAGATTTCGTCTTTCCCGAACAGGAACTGACGTTGCAGGACGTTCAGGCGACGTTCTCGGGCATCCGTCCGGTGGTGAACACTGGCAAAGCCGACCCGTCGAAAGAATCGCGCGAATACATCATCTGGCAAGAAAACCGCCTGATCACCGTCAGCGGCGGCAAGCTGACCACGTTTCGGTTGATGGCGCGCGACACCCTGGCAGCCGCGCGCCCCTGGCTACCCGAACACCGCCATTTCAACCCCAACCAGCCCGTGCTCGACGCGTTGAGCGAGAGCAGCGAAGCGTTGCTGGAAAACACCGCCCTCCGCCCGGCAGCCCGTTTGCGTCTGTTGGGGCGCTATTCTTTCGACGCCGCCGCCCTGCTCGGCGCGGCGCAAGCTGGCGAGCTACAACCCATAGACGGACTGGAAAGCGTCTGGGCAGAACTGCGCTGGGCGGCGCGCGCCGAGGGTGTACTTCACCTGGACGATTTATTGCTGCGCCGCGTGCGCCTGGGGCTGTTGCTGCCCGAGGGCGGGTTGCAGCAAATGCCGCAAATCCGCCAAATTGCCCAGCAGGAACTGGGCTGGGATGATATACGTTGGCAAGAGGAAGTGGTATTATATAAACAAGTATGGCAGAAGAGTTACCGCCCGCCTGCCTGATTAAACCGGAGGTGTATTTTGACTCAAACGATATTAGCCATTGATAACGGCACGCAGAGCGTGCGCGCGCTGCTGTTTGACCTGCAAGGTAACCTGCTAGCCAGAGAACGCGTTCCCATCGAGCCGTATTACTCCACCGCCCCGGGGCTGGCAGAACAAGACCCGGCTGTGTTCTGGAACGCCCTCTGCCAAGCCTGCCAGCAATTGTGGAAACAACCTGGCGTAGTCAAAGAAAGCATCGCCGGCGTGGCGCTTACCACCCAGCGCTCTACTTTAATCAACGTGGATAAACACGGCAAACCCCTGCGCCCCGCTATCGTCTGGCTGGACCAGCGCCGCACGGAGGGTCTGCCGCCGGTGAGTGGGCTGTGGGGACTGGCATTTGGAATAGCCGGAGCATCCGAGACGGTGGCATACCTGCAAGGTGAGGCAGAATGTAACTGGCTGCGCACCCACCAACCGGACGTCTGGAACGCCACGCATAAATATCTGTTCCTCTCCGGTTACCTGACGTACCTGCTGACCGGAAAATATGTAGACTCGGTGGGCAGCCAGGTGGGCTACATACCGTTCGATTATAAAAAATTGCGCTGGGCAGCCAAATGGGACTGGAAATGGCTGGCGGTGCCAATGGACGAGCGTATATTACCAGAAATCGTCCCTCCCGCGCACGCGCTGGGGGAGATCACCGCGCAAGCCGCCGAGGCGACGGGCATCCCTGCCGGTCTGCCGCTCATTGCCGCCGCAGCCGATAAAGCCTGCGAGGTGATTGGCTCCGGCTGCCTCGAATCGCACATCGGCTGCCTCAGTTACGGCTCTTCGGCTACCATCAACACCACACACAAGCGCTACATCGAGATCATCCCCATTATCCCGCCCTACCCTGCGGCTGTGCCGGGCTATTACAGTATGGAATTGCAAATCTATCGCGGCTTTTGGATGGTTTCGTGGTTCAAACAGGAATTTGGTTTGCGCGAGATGCGCCTCGCCGAAGAGCGCGAGGTGGAACCAGAATTCCTGTTCGACGAGTTGGTCAACACGGTCCCTGCCGGTTCACAGGGTTTGCTGCTGCAACCCTACTGGTCGCCGGGGCTGCGCCACCCGGGACCGGAAGCGCGCGGCGCCATCATCGGCTTTGGCGACGTGCACACGCGCGCCCACATTTACCGCGCCATTCTGGAAGGGCTGGCGTATGCCCTGCGCGAGGGCGCCGAACGCACCTCTCAGCGCAGCGGCATTCCCATCACAGAACTGCGCGTGGCGGGCGGCGGCAGTCAAAGCGACGCCGCCATGCAAATCACCGCCGACGTGTTCGGTTTGCCCGCCTCCCGTCCGCACACCTACGAGGCTTCCGGCTTGGGCGCAGCCATAGACGCTGCCGTGGGCTTGAAATTGCATCCCGATTTCAGCACGGCAGTGGGCGAGATGACGCGCATCAGTTACACGTTTGAACCGCACGAGCAAAGCCGCCAAATTTACGACGCCCTGTACAAACAGGTTTACTTAAAAATGTACGAGCGCCTGCGCCCCTGCTATCAGGAAATCCGTGAGATCGTGGGCAAGGCTTAGACAGAACAACGCCAGACCTATCAGGACTTTACAACCTAGTAGCCTTTAATACCAAAGGCAGAGGAGGGTTGAAATGGAGTATCGCTATTTAGGACGCACCGGCTTGATGGTTTCAGCTTTGTGCATGGGCAGCATGCAATTTGGCTGGACGACAGACGAAGCGCAAGCGCATCAAATCCTCTCCGCCGCTTTCGCAGCCGGCGTCAACTTCATTGACACAGCGGACATTTATTCGCGCTGGGTGGAGGGTAACCCCGGCGGCGTTTCCGAGACGATCATCGGCACGTGGATGAAAAAAGCCGGCATCCCGCGTCACCAGGTGGTGATTGCCACCAAGGTACGCGGCGCGATGGGCAGCGGGGCAAACGACGAAGGGCTATCACGCCTCCACATCATGCAGGCGGCTGAAGATTCGCTGCGCCGCCTGCAAACCGATACGATTGACCTGTACCAGGCACACTGGTTCGACGAGCACACCCCCATTGAAGAAACGCTGCGTGCCTTCGACGATTTACAACGCCAGGGCAAAGTACGCTACATCGGTGCCTCGAATTATCCCGCCTGGCGGCTGATGCAGGCGTTGTGGGCGTCCGAGAAACACAACCTGGCGCGCTACGATTCACTCCAGCCACATTATAACCTGGTACATCGCGCCGAGTTTGAAACAGAGTTGGCAGACGTTTGTCGCACGTACGGGTTGGGCGTCATCCCCTACAGCCCGTTGGCGGGCGGTTTCCTCAGCGGCAAGTATCGTCGCGACCAGGCGCTGCCCGAAAGCGCCCGCGCCGGAAACGTGCGTAATAAATACTTCACGGAAAAAGGCTGGGCGCTGCTGGATAAAATGGAGGAGTTGGCAAAGCAAAAAGGCGAAACCTCCCTCTCTCAAATTGCGCTGGCGTGGCTGCTGGCGGACCCACTCATCACCAGCCCGATCATCGGTCCACGCACGCTGGATCAGTTACAAGATAACCTCGCCGCCCTGGGAGTAAAGCTGAACACAGCCGAGTACCAGGCGTTGAGAGAATGAATTGCTTTCGCATTTGTCAAGATGTAGCACCACGACAGGTCTACGAAAAGACATCTGGCAAATCAAATCTGTGTTTGTCTTTTTTTCAGGAGGGCGTATGGCAGATTGTGAATGTTTACCGGGGTGTGTTTTTTTCAACGACAAGATGGCAGATATGCCTGAGACAGCCAAGTACATGAAGAGAAGATATTGTACGGGGAACAACAGCGACTGCGCCCGTTACATGGTTTTTTCCAAACTGGGAAAAAGCCATGTAACGGCGGACCTTTTCCCGAACAACGTGGAGCGCGCCAAAGAAATCCTCGCCAAAGGTTGAGCGCTGGTTTGCCTGATACGAAACTCTGGGGTATAATCACCATCACCTCGAGATAGCCTGTTGATCAGGGTATTTCATAACGTGGAGAGACAGGCGGGCGCTAGACCACTCCTGTTGATGGAATCGGTTTTGTTTTTTTAAACCCTGGAGGAGTAACAATGGCAGATTGTCAAAGTTTGGCTACGTGTATTTTCTTCAACGACAAAATGGCAAAAATGCCCGAAACAGCAAAGTACATGAAGAAGAAATACTGCATGGGAGATTATTCCGTATGCGCACGCTACGCGGTTTCCTCAAAACTGGGCAAGGACAGTGTGCCTGTGGATCTCTTCCCAAATGACGCAGAGCGCGCCAAAGAAATCCTCGCCAAAGGTTGAGCGCTGGTTTGCTTTACGAGTATTTTATAATGAGAGAGGCTATCTAATAAAGAAGGGTGTGCCTTTGTTCATGCCACCAGGGGTGTTTCTCGGTGAGATTGACCCCATATCTGGCATGGAAAATGCAAATTCAGGACTTATTAAACAGCCCCCTGTGTTGACGGGTTGCCATCCGGCAGGGTAGCGCTGCTCAAAGAGGCTGCCTGGGCTAACTGGCGTGGGGTAACGATGGCGTCTACCAGGTTGGCGCCGCTGAGATCAGCAGCACTTAAATCGGCACCGCTCAAATCGGCTGCGCGCAGACGCGCGCCGCGTAAATTGGCTTCCTTCAACTGTGCGTTACTCAAGTTGGCGTTTATTAGCAGGGCATCGCTCAAATTGGCGTGATTCAAAATCGCCGCGTTCAGGTCAGCGCCTTCCAGGATTGCGCCGCTCAGGTAGGCTGCCTCCAGGCGCGCGGCGCGCAAATAGGCATTTTCCAGGTTCACACCGTTCAAATTGGCTAACGAAAGGTCAGCGCCGCTTAAATCGGCTTTTTCCAGGTTCGCCCCGTTCAAATTGGCAACGTGCAGACACGCCCGCTGCAAGTTTACTTTATCCAATTTCGCACCGCCCAGGTTCGTATACGTCAGGTTCGCCTCGCTCAAATCCGCCTCGCGCAAGCACGCCAGACTCAAATCCATTTCCGATAGATCACATTGGCTGAGGTCCAGCTTGCCCAGCGATGCGGCGTTGAGGATAAAATCCGCCAATCCGGCGTCGCGCAGGAACTGGAACACGCGGGCGCGGCGCTGCACGTCCAGGGAGCGCAGGGCGGTGATGGTTTTGATGCGCGCCACGTCCAAGACGTGGGAGCCTTTCTTATCCTTTTCTCCTTTCAAATCCTTTTCCAGCAGCAGCCCGCCCATATCGTCCAGGTAAGCGAGCAGGTTGTTTTCGCGCTGCTGGTCAGCGGCGATTTCAATTTCAGCGCGCCTGCGTCTCGCCTGATTACACTCGTTTAAAATGACAGCCGTAACGCTTGCAGCAGCGATAATAAGGACGCCGAACAAATTCTCGCCAGCCAGGGCTGCGCTTGAAGTTCGGTTTGTCGGTTGGGTGTGGTTCATAGCCCCCTCCGTTATTCGTGAATTGTGCCGTCTGGCATAGTGGTGCCCTGCAAAGAAGCCGCCTGGGAGAGCTGCTCTTGGGTAACAATCGCGCCGGTGAGGTAGGCACCCTTTAGTTCAGCATTTAGCAGCCATGCAACAGTCAGATTAGCGTCAAACAACTCTGCTTCATTTAGATTAACATCCGACAAGTCTGCTCCGCTAAAATCAACGTCCGATAAATCCGCTTTATTCAAAACAAACTCGGATAAGTTATTTTGGCTTAAATCAATCCTGGGCATCGAGACGCCTTGCAAAATAAAATCTGTCAAGCCAGCATCGCGCAGGAACTGAAAGATGTGATCCCTACGTTCTTTATCTAACATACGTAAAGCGCTGACAGTCTTCACCTGCGCCACATCCACAATTGGGGAATCTGGTTTTTCTTTTTCGGATTTTAAGCCATTCTTCATCAACAACTTTCCCATATCATCCAGATAAGTCTGTAAGACGTTTTCTCGCTGCCGATCGGTAGCAATTTCAATTTCGGTTTTCTTCCGCTTTGCCTGGTTGTTTTCATTCAAAATAGCAATAAATAAAGCCACAATAGCACCTAGAATTATCCCAAGGAAATCCCAAAGTGTTTTGCCTGGGGATATTTCTTGGGTTGTTTCTCCACTCGCTGCAATCAAGGTCTTTGTAGTATTTCCAAAACCAGTCCAATCCGCCCATTGTGTCCATCCAAACAAGTGCGTGGTGAGAAAAAAAGCCGCCACAATTCCAACCAGAAGGAACAAGCTCCACAGCGGGTGTCTCTTCCCCCACACCCACAACGCGCCCAATCTACCGAGCGCCCAGACCTCAAGTTCATCCAAGTATTTCCATACTTGCTTCATCTTCTTCCTCGCTTGTTCCCCACAGATTGTGTCATTTATTTTCGATTTATTTCATTATACACATCCTCTGTTTCACATGGAGCCACGGATGTTCTAACCCTCCTTTTCCTTAATTTAACGTTTTCCATTCTCCGCGCACTCCGCGCCTCCGCGTGATTGCACATATATCACACGAAGACGCACAAACC
>CAZGDA010000113.1:0-8014 GCA_964524425.1 uncultured Anaerolineaceae bacterium
ATGACGTGAGGGGCTGCGTTCCATGGCGATGACGTGAGGGGCTGCGCTCGCTGGAGATGACGTCAGGTTGCTGTGCTCGGTCGCAATGACATGAAGGGGCTGCGCTCAGTCGCAATGACATGAAGGAGCTGGGTCTGTTGAAATAACGAGCGTGGGTTGATTTGAGACATTGCGGCGCGAAAAGGCATACTGGGGTATAATTAAAGGGTTGATGTATGGTTCTTTGCAGGGACGGTGTCCGACGTTGCAGCCAGGTTCAACGGTCCCGGTTTTTACAGAGAGAGGATGGTTTTTTGTTTTTCATGAAAGCTTTGGTTTTTGACGGGACTTTACATTTGAGAAACGATTATCCCCAGCCTGAGCCGCCGCAAGGGGAAGTGCTGGTGAAAATGCGCCGAGCAGGGATATGCAACACGGATATCGAAATTGTCAAAGGGTATTTGGGTTTTCAAGGCGTGCTGGGGCATGAGTTTGTGGGGGAGTTACAAGATGGCTCACGCGTGGTGGGGGAAATAAACACCTGGGATGGTACCTGTCCTGCCTGCCGGCGCGGGGATGTAACCCATTGCGAAACGCAGACGACCCTGGGCATCCGGCGGCGAGACGGTGTGTTTGCGGAGTATTTCACGTTGCCGGAAATTAATTTACACCGCGTTCCGGATGGGGTCTCTGACCGGCAGGCGGTGTTTGTTGAACCACTGGCAGCCGCACTGGAGATCACCGAACGCAATCACGTTCGCCCCACGCAGCGTGTGGCGGTGATTGGGGACGGCAAGCTGGGGATTTTATGTGCGCAGGTGGTCGCTCTCAGCGGTTGTGCGCTGACGGTAATTGGCAGACATGCGGAAAAGCTACAAATTCTGCGAAAACGCGGCATCCATACCACGCAACATGGGGAGCAGATGGGAAAATTTGACGTGGTGATCGAGTGTTCAGGACGGGCAAGCGGGTTTGACCTGGCGCGGCGTCTACTACGCCGGCGCGGAACCCTGGTGCTCAAATCCACGTTTCACGGTGCGGCGGAGATTGCCATGTCGCCAATTGTGGTGGATGAGATCAGCATAATTGGCTCGCGCTGTGGTCCTTTTGAACCAGCGCTGCGCCTGCTGGAGAGAAACCTGGTAGACGTCGAATCTATGGTCAGCGCTGAATATCCACTGGAAAGGGCAGAAGAAGCCTTTCGACATGCCAGCACGCCAGGGACATTGAAGGTGTTTCTCCAATCGGGGGAGTGATATCTGGCAGGGGTTTTGCGTAGAAAGGTTCTTTTAACATATAACATAATTCAGTAAAAAAGAGCACCAGGTCATGGAGCAAGGTGCGGGTTTGACGAAGACGCACTTTTTTTAAACTGCGTGAATATATCGGTGATTCTCGGGCGACATCACCTGATTTATTGATACTGTTTCCATTGACAAAAACGAAAGTGTTATATTATAATAAAAGTAATCGAAAGTAATCAAAAGTATTCAATAATGCAAATGTAAGATATGTACCCAGAAACGCGGCGACAGGAAACATTAAGGCTGATCAACCAGGATGGTCAGGTAACTGTAACGGACTTGAGCCAGCGTTTTGGAGTATCAGAGGTTACTATTCGCAATGATCTGCAACTTCTGGCGGAGCAGGAACTCATTGTGCGCACGCATGGAGGGGCAATAGCCGTCGGATGGGGTGCGGAACTGCCCTTGAAAACACGCAGCCAACAAAAAGTAAATGAAAAAGATCGCATTGGAGCGCGGGCGGCTTCCCTAATTCAAGATGGGGAAGCCGTATTTTTGGATACGAGCAGCACCGCTTTGGCAATCATACCGCATTTGCGTATGCGCCGCGACCTGACTATCATAACCAACAGTTTGGCGGTGGCGCAGGCAGCAGGCGAGTGGAACATGATCAGTGTAGTCGTGTTTGGAGGGATTTACAAGCGCGACACTGTTTCTCTTGTGGGAAATGACGGTTTGGATATGCTGAAGAAATATAATATCCAAAAAGGGTTTTTTGGCGCGCACGGCTTGAGCGATCCTGAAGGATTGACTGACGTCAGCGCGGCAGAAGCGGAAGTGAAACGGCATTTGATTCACATTTGCCGGCAAGTGATCGTCGTGCTGGATGCCACAAAATGGGACCGGGTGGGGCTGGCATCATTTGCCCGTTTGGAAGATATTCATCAAATCGTTACCGATTTACAGGACTCAAATGCGCTTGCTGAAAAAGTGAACGCATTAGGTATCTCAATTATTACTGTATAACTAAAGCTCAGTGTTCGGAGGAATTCGCGTCTTATGGTATCAAAAAAAGCATCTGAAAAAAAAGAAATGCCTACAATGGAAAGGGTAACTGCCCTCATTGAAGAACAATCTTTGACGAAAGAGCAGGTTTTAGGGTATTTACGCCAGGTGATGGAGATACGCGCCTTGGAGAATAATATTGCCAGTCTGCTCAGCAAGGCTGTATTAAAAGGCGCTTCGCACTTATATGCCGGTCAGGAAGCGGTGGCTGTGGGTGGTGTGGCTGCGCTGCGCGATGACGATATCATCACGAGCACGCACCGCGGACATGGGCACGCTCACGCGCACGGTGACAGCCATGCAAAAACAGCGGAAGCAAAACAAGAGCATTACAGCAAAATGATGGCGGAAGTGTTGGGGAAATCGGGCGGGTATTGCAAGGGCAAGGGCGGCTCGATGCACATTGCAGACGTGGAACACGGTAACCTGGGCGCAACTGGTATCGTGGGAGGAAATATTCCTGTGGCGGTAGGTGCGGCGTTGGCGCAGAAGATTCAGAAAACGGATCGCGTTGTGTTGTGCTTCTTTGGAGACGGCGCGTCGAATACGGGTAACTTCCACGAGGCATTAAACATGGCGAGCTTGTGGAATTTGCCGCTCATTTTCCTGGTGGAAAACAATATGTACGCCATGTCTGTACCGTGGGCAAAGGCGAGTAAGCTGCCAGACGTGGCAGCGCGGGCGTGCGCTTACGGCATACCCGGTGAGGTAGTGGACGGGATGGACGTGCTGGAAGTGCGCGCCGCCACTGCAAAAGCCGTCGAACGGGCGCGGCGTGGTGAGGGACCTGCTCTGATTGAAGCGAAAACGTACCGGTGGTATGGGCATTCCCATTCGGACCCGCGGGCGTACCGCACGCGCGAGGAAGAGGCGGAGTGGAAAGAGCGCGATCCGATCACGGTTATGAAAGACAACCTGGAGATGGTGCGTTTCCTCACTGAAAAAGAATTTGAAGACATGGAAGCTGCAGTTGACGTCAAGATGGATAAGGCAATGGAATATAGTAATGCATCTGCTGAACCCAGCCCAGCCGAGGTGGAAACGGACGTATTCGCTCCCTTCAAGACGACGGCGGGCGACGTGGCAGCAGAAAGTAAGCTACGCGAGCGCGTGCGGACGGACGCTTCAATGCGTGAGATTACCTACGTCCAGGCTTTGGTGGAAGCCATGCGCGAAGAGATGATCCGCGACCCCAAGGTGTTCATCATGGGAGAAGACGTCGGTTTATATGGAGGCGCATACGGGGCGACGCGCGGGTTATGGCAGGAATTTGGAGATTGGCGCGTGATTGATACGCCAATTTCGGAAGCTACCATCGGCGGCGCGGCTGTAGGCGCGGCGATGGCGGGTATGCGCCCGGTGGCAGAAATTATGTACGTAGACTTCACGCCGTTGGCGATGGATCAAATCGCCAACCAGGGCGCCAAGAACCGTTATATGTTCGGAGGAAAGACGGCTGTTCCGATGGTTATCCGTACCGAGGGCGGGGCGGGGCGCGCCATTGCTGCACACCATTCACAGAGTCTAGAATCTCTGTGGACGCATTTCCCCGGCATTTACGTAGTTATGCCAGCCACGCCATACGACGCCAAAGGGTTGTTGAAGGCGGCTATTCAGGATGATAATCCGGTAATGTTCATTGAACACAAGATGTTATATAAAGAAAAAGGACGCGTGCCGGAAGAAGATTACATTATTCCGTTGGGCGTGGCAGATGTTAAACGAAGCGGTAAAGACCTCACCATTGTAACGTACTCACGTATGGTTTTCCGCGCCCTGGAAGCAGCTGAAGCTCTGGCAAAAGAAGGTATTGAAGCGGAAGTGATTGACCTGCGCACACTCAAACCGCTGGATATTGCCACGGTGGTGAATTCAATCAAGAAGACCGGGCGGTTTGTGGGTGTAACCGAAGCCTACGAGAATACCAGCTTTATTAATGAAGTAATGGCGCAGATAAACGACCTGGCATTTGACTGGTTGGATGCGCCAATGGTGCGTGTGGCATCACTAAACGTGCCTGTGCCGCGCGCAGAAGTTTTGGAAGACGTGGCAATCCCGAATGTGAAACGCATTTTGGAGGCTTGCCGAAAGGTAATGGGCTGATATGGCGACAGAATTCTTTATTCCAAAGCTCGGTCAAACGGTTGAAGAAGTAACCCTGGTTAAGTGGCTGGTAGCTGACGGGGCAAAGGTCGGGATTGGTGATGCGATTCTGGAAGTGGAAACAGATAAAGCGGTTTTTCCTGTTGAAGCAGACAGTAAAGGGTACATCCATATAGGACCTTATAAGGAAGGCGACGTTGTGCCGGTGTTAGCTGTTGTGGCAGTAATCGGTAAAGAAGACGAGAAATTTAACGTCAGCACAACAGGCGCGGCGCCATCTGTTGTTGAAGAAACAGCTAAGGCAGCTAGTGCAGGGGCAGTTGAGGTGGCTGCTCCGGTGATAGTAAATGAAGAGCGTGAGGGAATGGTTTTCGCTTCTCCTAGAGCGCGCAAACTGGCTCGCGAACGCAGCGTGAATTTGGCAGCCGTTTCACCAAGTGGCGGCGGTGGTGTGAGGGTAAGAGAGAGCGACGTGTTGGCGTATTTAAGCGCAGAACCAAAGGCATCTCCGTTGGCGCAACGCGTGGCATCTGCCACAGGGGTGGACCTGCACGAAGTTAGCGGAACGGGACGCGGTGGGCGAATTGTGCGCGACGACGTTGAACGGGCTTTGAAACCTGTGGCGATTGTCTCTGAAAAACCCGTAGTTCTGGCGGACGTTGAGGTAACCGAACGTGTGCTGTTGAAAGGAGTGCGTGGCATCATTGCCGAGCGTATGGGAAGCAGCGTGCACACAACTGCCCGGGTTACCTTATTTATGGAAGTAGACGCCACGGAGTTTGTCAGCGTGCGCACGCGCTTGAAAGAGCGTGTTGAGCAGACGTGGGGCTTCGCACCTGGTTATAACGATGTATTGGCGAAAATTGTGGCAAGTGCTCTACGGAAGCATCCGTATATGAATGCACGTCTCGCGCCGGATGCGATAGAATATCTGGCGCACATCAATATGGGAATGGCGGTAGATACTGAACGTGGTTTGCTCGTTCCTGTAATTCGTGACGCAGACAAGAAGAGTTTGCGTGAGTTTGGGACTGATTTCCGCAGTATGGTGGAGCGCGCCCGCCAGGGACGTTCTCTGCCGGATGATTTGAGCGGCGGTTCATTCACGATTACAAACCTGGGGATGTACGACGTTGAGGGTTTTACACCAGTGATCAACCTACCTGAAGCAGCAATACTCGGTGTGGGTAAAATCATTCCCAAGGCTGTGGTGCGGGGTGAAGAGATTGTGATACGTCAAATGTGGACACTAAGTTTGGTGTTTGATCACCGTCTGGTGGATGGGGCGCCAGCAGCGCGCTTTTTCCAATATATTAAACAACTAATCGAAGAACCTTACTTGCTACTTGCCGAGTAAGACCGGAACTCCCAAAGCAGGCAGGGGCAGACGTGCGTTTGCCCCTGTTTGGGTTTACTGAGAAGATGAAGGGTGTTGGATATTGATTTTATTTAGTTCAACGCTAACCTTAAAGAGGCATATTTTTTTAGGTTTGCGTAGGGTTTTAGTATTGCATAAACTCGCTTTCTTCTGCTAGAATATAGCCAATGACATTTGAAGAACATTCAAATGCAAGCGGGGAAACATTTTATTTCTATTCGGATAATATAATTTTCAGGGGGAAGTGATTGATGCATTTGGCTGCCCTAATACCGCAAAGGAGGGTTGGGGATGTTAAGTGTTGATATTTTTTACTCTAGGGAGAGAATATCCAGGATTATGATTGCCTGGTAAGGGATAGGATTATCCTTATTAATAGGTATTATTAATATTTAATTGTGAGGAGAGAGGTGAACATGATGCGTGCAGAGCAAGCCTGGCAGGCAGCGCTAGGGCAATTGCAGCTAGAAATGAACAAGGCGAATTTTGACACATGGGTGCGTGATGCCGAATTGATCTCTTATGAAGATGGTGAATTTATCATCGGAGTAAAAAATGCTTACGCGCGCGATTGGCTCACGGAACGCCTTTCTGCATCAGTAAAACGCATACTTACCGGGGTAATGAGTCGCTCGGTGCAAGTGCGCTTTGTTGTTTGGCACACTACCGTGGAAACAAATCTGCTGGATTTTATTCAACCTGCGGAAAAGAACCTTTCCGTACAAACACCTGTGGCAGTAAAAACGCAGAAGAAAAACCTCTCTTTGCGGGAGCGATATACGTTTGATAATTTTGTAGTTGGGTCAAGCAATCGCATGGCACACGCTGCCTGCCTTGCCGTGGCAGAAAACCCGGCGCGCGCGTATAATCCTCTGTTTCTGTATGGGGGTGTTGGTCTAGGAAAAACTCATCTTCTTCACGCTATCGGCAACGAGTGTGAACAGCGCGGTTTGAGAGCGTTATATGTATCTTCGGAGGAATTTACTAACGATTTTATTGAATCTTTGCGCGCCCACAAACCGCAGGCATTTCGTGAAAAATATCGGCAGACGGACGTACTGCTGATTGATGATATTCAGTTTATTGCGGGAAAAGAAGAAACCCAGGGGGAATTTTTTCACACCTTTAACACGCTGCACGGGCAAGAGAAACAAATTGTGCTTACATCAGACCGCCCACCAAAGGCGATGGTAACCCTGGAAGACCGTTTGCGGTCACGCTTTGAATGGGGGTTAACCGCAGATATTCAGACGCCAGATTATGAAACGCGGGTGGCTGTGTTACGGAGTAAGGCAGCACAAATTAATTGTCGCGTTGCAGATGAAATTCTTTCGCTGATTGCACGTCGAGTGCAATCTAATATTCGTGAATTGGAAGGCGCATTGACGCGTCTGAACGCATACGCTAACGTAACCGGTAAAGCGATCACTGAGGAAGTGTTAGAGACGGTTTTGGCGGATATGTTTCCGAGTAGTAATGAGGTGGAACCAACCCGCGTGCTCAGCGCGGTTGCGGATTCTTTTGGCGTTTCTGTTGACCGATTATTGGAAAGGGATCGCTCACGTCAGGCTGCCGTCCCGCGCCAGATTGCCATGTATTTGTTACGAGAGGACGCGAAGCTCTCTCTGCCGCAAATTGGAGAAGTGATGGGCGGTAGAGACCACACTACTGTTATGTATGGCTGTGATAAAGCGAACGAGATGATGGAGCGCGACGACCGTTTACGCCGGCAGATGGTGCAAATCCGTGAACGACTTTATGGCACGCGCTAGGTGTGCGCTGGCAGTGGTGGGGCGTTTATTATTGATTAAATTTTTAGCCAATGTCTGATTTTGTTGAGGGCGCTGATCCAGGGATATTCCATGGGAGGCAGGTCAACATCTGGCTCTAACCAGGGATCAATGTTGAACATTTTTCGAGTAATGTACCGTCCCAGGAGGCGCAGAGTTGCCAAAACTGGAGCGGCGAGCACCAAGCCGGTGAAGCCGATCATACGCGCCCCAATCAGGGCGGTGATGAGAATAGCAGCGGGATGCAGCCCCAGCGAGCGACCATAAATGCGCACGGCGACGAGATTATCCAGGATCGTATCCAAGACTAAGGCGCAAACCAGAACCAGGACGGTGTACATCTCTGGATTTAGCCCAAAATAATTCTCTGGTTGATAGAAACATACGAAACCGGTAATTACCTTGTACGTGAATTCTCCCAGGTATCGTACTATACTCGCGAATACGGCTAAGAG
>CAZGDA010000114.1:0-1447 GCA_964524425.1 uncultured Anaerolineaceae bacterium
GCCCAACGCCGCCGCCCACTCCCACCCCCAAGCCATCCTCTGCGCCGCGCCTTTCCGATCATCCCTTTTCAACCGTGCCCAGCCAGCCGCCTAACGCCTACATCACCGGCATAGCCGCCCGCAAACAATCCCTGCCGCTTACCTGCGAATCGCGCTCAGCCGTAGATTGGGCTGCCTTTTTCGGCAAAAGCATAGACGAACTCGAATTTCAAAGCAAGCTGCCGCGCTCCGATAACCCGGAAGCCGGCTACGTCGGCAGCGAATACGGCGCCTGGGGGCAGATGCCGCCGTTTGATTACGGCGTTCACGCTCCACCGGTGGCAGCCACGCTGAGAACTTACGGCGTCGAAGCACGCGTGCGCCGCAACATGACGATTGAAGAATTGCGCGCCGAGATCGCCGCCGGTCGCCCGGTCATCGTCTGGGTAAAGGGGAACATGGAACCCGGCACGGCGCAGATTTACACTTCCTCGGACAATAAACGTGTGGTGGTAACACCCTACGAACACACCATGATCGTCGTGGGCTATAACATGACCGAGCCAGCCACCATCACCGTGCTGAACAACGGGCAGGAAGAAATTTACCCCATGAGCGCTTTTCTCAATTCCTGGATCGTGCTGGGGAATATGGCAATTACCAAGAACTAAACCCCGGCTTAGCTTTTGAGGAGGTTGTCATGCAAAACAAGAACACGATCATAATCGTTGTGGCTGTGTTGGCGGTTGTGTGCCTGTGCGCCCTCGTCGCGGCGGTTCTTTTCGGGGGAACGATCTTCGCGGCTGTCTCCGGACTCACCGCACCGGCAGCCGAGCAGGCAGACGCCTTTATGCAAGCCCTGCAACACAGCGATTACGCCTCCGCCTACAGCCTTTGCACCCCCGCCTTGCAGCAGGAACTGGGCAGCCCGGACGCCCTGCGCATGATGATCGAAAACGGACAGGTGCAGCCAAAATCCTGGAAATTCACCACCCGCAACGTGGAAAACGACGTTGCCACTCTGGAAGGCTCTTTCGTCTCCTCCCAGGCAGGCAGGCTGAAGCTGGAACTGCACAAAATTGGCGCGGACTGGAAAGTCAACATGTTCAACATGGAATACGGGCAGTAAAACCGTCTTAATAACAAACCTGGCTGGTCTTGCTAAAAAACCAGCCAGGTTTGACAGGCAATTCCTCCCCTTCACGCCTTCGATCAGGTGAGTCTTTCTTCTTCCTCGCTGGCGGCGAGAATTAAACTGCGCAGACGCTGCGCCAGTTCGTCTGGTAGCCCATTGACTTCCAGCAGCTTGGTTGCGTCCTGGCGAATAATGCACAGCGGAATTGCCCCGCTTTGCAAACCGACTTCCAGGGCGGTCAATTTGCCTTTGATGATCTTCACCTCAAACGAATTCATGCCTTTAATTATACCGTAAAACAATATTTTATGTAAAAATTCTGCAAGGAAATGG
>CAZGDA010000114.1:1470-7819 GCA_964524425.1 uncultured Anaerolineaceae bacterium
CAAATTCTTTAAAATAGGCATTGTTTTCCGTCCACTTTCCAAAGCCGAACCTGGAGCACTCGCAACCAACCAACCTGCCATCGCGCGGCTGTTCGTGGTATACTCTTGCACATGGAGAAACCGCAAGGGGAATGCGATTTTCTACGCGCCTGCCACAGGGAAACGACGGCGCGCACGCCGGTTTGGTTTATGCGCCAGGCGGGACGCTACATGGAAGAATACCGCTCCATCCGCAAGGATTACACCCTGCTGGAAATTTGCTACCAGCCGCACCTGGCTGCTGAAGTAACCTTGCAGCCGGTGAATGCACTGGGCGTAGACGCCGCCATCTTGTTTGCAGATATCCTGCTGCCCCTCATCCCGATGGGCGTTGAGCTGCAATTTGCCGCCGGGGAGGGACCCGTCATCTACAACCCGTTGCGCAGCCCTGCCGACGTCGCCGCCCTGCGCCTGCCAGACCCGCACGAGACCCTGGCTTACGTTTTCCAAGCCATCCGCATCGTGCGCGGCGAACTGCAAGGCAAAGTGCCGTTGATCGGCTTTGCCGGCGCGCCCTTCACTTTAGCCAGTTACTTAATTGAAGGCGGCTCGTCACGCCATTACCTGCTCACCAAACAAATGATGTACACGCAGCCCCAGGTATGGCACACCCTGATGCACAAACTGACCCAGGTCATTCGGGCTTACTTGCTTGCCCAGGTGGAAGCCGGCGCCCAGGCAATTCAACTCTTCGATAGCTGGGTGGGCACGCTCAGCCCCGACGATTACCGCACCTTCGTGCTGCCCTATTCGCAAGACATCCTGCGCGCCCTGACGCAGGTGCCCACCATCCACTTTGGCACAGGCACCGCCACGCTGCTACCCCTGATGCGCGCCGCCGGCGGGGACGTCATCGGGCTGGACTGGCGCACACCGCTGGACTGGGGCTGGCAAGCCCTCGATCACGCCGTCGCCGTGCAGGGCAACCTCGATCCGGCTGCGCTGTTTGCCCCCCGCGACGAACTCGAGCAACGCGTGCGCCGCATTTTACAGCAAGCGGGCGGTCGCCCCGGGCACATCTTCAACCTCGGACACGGAATATTGCCGCACACGCCGGTGGAAAACGTAAAAGCACTGGTGGAAATGGTGCACGAGTTTTCGTCTGCCGCCTAAGGGAGCCGTATACACATACAGGCGCCTCAAACCCCTTCTCCCTCCCCTACCGGTGGCTTGTACGCCTGCTTCTCGTAAAAAGGCACCCCGACGCGCTGGATGTATTCCAACACGGCAGGCTCCAAATCCACAGAAAACCGTTTCCAGGCGCGGCTTCCCCAATCTTATAATCTTGCGCATCGGCAAAGACGTGGTAGAATCGTAACAGAACGAGCAGCAAGCTCAAAGGAGTGGCTAGGTAAAATGGAAACACAAGTAGCAACGTTTGCAGTTAAAAAAGGGTTAGCCGAAATGCTCAAGGGCGGCGTCATCATGGACGTCGTTACCGCCGAACACGCCAAGATCGCCGAGGACGCCGGCGCGGCAGCCGTGATGGCGCTGGAGCGTGTGCCTGCGGATATCCGCGCTCACGGCGGCGTGGCGCGCATGTCCGATCCCGAATTGATTTTACAGATCATGGATGCGGTTACGATACCAGTGATGGCAAAATGCCGCATCGGACATTTTGTGGAAGCGCAGATTTTGGAAGCCATCGGCGTGGATTACATTGACGAGTCGGAAGTTTTGACCCCGGCGGACGAGCAGCATCACATCTACAAACACGATTTTAAAGTGCCGTTTGTGTGCGGTGCACGCAATCTTGGCGAAGCTCTGCGCCGGATTGGCGAAGGCGCCGCCATGATCCGCACGAAAGGCGAAGCTGGCACCGGCGACGTGGTCGAAGCTGTGCGCCACGCCCGCACGGTTTTGGGTGAAATCCGCCGCCTGCAAAACTTACCAGAGGAAGAATTGATGGCATACGCCAAAGAGATCGGCGCACCCTACGAACAGGTGGCAGAAACCCGCCGCCTCGGGCGCCTGTCTGTGGTGAATTTCGCCGCTGGCGGGGTTGCCACGCCGGCGGACGCAGCATTGATGATGCAATTGGGCGTGGATGGCGTCTTCGTCGGTTCGGGCATTTTCAAATCGGGAGACCCAGCCAAGCGTGCCGCAGCCATCGTCAAAGCCGTTACGCATTATCAAGACGCGCACATACTGGCAGAAGTGAGCCGAAACCTGGGTGAACCGATGGTAGGGCGCCAGATTTCCGCCATACCGGAAGGTGAGCTAATCGCCGGAAGAGGTTGGTAATATGGTCATTGGCGTATTAGCGTTACAAGGAGCCTTTCGCGAGCACGTGAACGCCTTGA
The DNA here is from genome assembly GCA_964524425.1 of uncultured Anaerolineaceae bacterium. GTDB lineage: Bacteria > Chloroflexota > Anaerolineae > Anaerolineales > DRKV01 > JBAXBF01. Next base: position 3,813 of record CAZGDA010000114.1, read on the forward strand.
AACGCATCGGGGCGCAAGCGCGGGAGGTGCGCCTGCCGGAACACCTTGAAGGATTGGACGGTTTGATCATCCCCGGCGGTGAATCCACCACCATCGGAAAAATCGCCGTGGATTTCAACCTGATCGAGCCTCTGCGCCAGTTTGGGCAGAGCAAAGCCATTTGGGGCACCTGCGCCGGGGCGATCTTCCTCTCCAAGGATGCGCGCCGCCATCAGCCTCTGCTGGGTCTGATGGACATCGTCGTGGAGCGCAACGCCTTCGGAAGGCAGGTCGCCAGCTTTGAGACCGACCTGGACGTGCCAGCCCTCGGCAACGGACACCCATATCACGCCATCTTCATCCGCGCCCCGCTGATCGAAGCCGTGCACGGCAGCGCCAGCGTGCTCGCCAGGTTGCCAGATGGACGCATCGTGGCTGCCCAACAGAAGAAGCTGTTGGCGACTTCTTTTCATCCCGAATTGACCGAGGACGACCGCTTTCACCGTTTCTTTCTTAGCCTGGCAGAGAACTGACCTTTCCTATGCCTATTCGTTTTTTCGACTGGCGTGACCTTGCCGATCTAAACAGCATCCGGCACGACAGCTTGTTCCTCTTTAACGAACTGCTGCTCACAGCCGGAACGTTGCGCGCCCTGGAAACGTTCGTCTCCTCGATTCTCCCATTATCGGGAACGTACACCCTGGTCTCAACCGCCCAGCCGGCGGGTACGCTGTTTGGGCAGATCGTGCAGCGCAGCGGGGATGATTACGCCTACGTCGCCTTGTTTGCCCCCGCCAGCCGCATGCTGGACGAGGAGAATCGAACCGGCTTCCTGGGGCTGCTGGATAGCCTGGCAACTTTGGCGGGCGAGCGCGGCGCCCTGCGCCTGCTGGCAGACGTGGAAGAACATTCCACCGCCTTTGAAATACTGCATTGCAGCGGCTTCTCCGTGCACACGCACCAGCGCGTCTGGAATATCCCCGCCCAAGACACCCCGCAAAAGCAGCCCTCCATTTCCCAAAACTGGCGCCAGGCATCTCAACAAGATTGGATCGCCATCCAAGCGTTGTACAATAACCTGGTACCGGCGCTGGTACAAAAAGTTGGCGCTGCGTTTTGTAAAAAACCGCGCGGTGTGGTTTATTATCAAAAAGGCGAATTAATCGCCTATATCGAGATCCATTACGGCATTCACGGCATTTGCGCTTATCCATTCATTCACCCAGACGCGGAAGAGCCTACCGCCGAATTGTCAGCAGTGCTGGGTGTTCTTCCTGGTTTGCCAGCCCGGCTCTCCCGCCCGGTGTACGCCTGCGTCAGCCATTACCAAAGCTGGCTGGAAAGCGCACTGGAAGAACAAGGCGCGCAGCCGGGCGCTCGTCAGGTGTTGATGGCGAAACATTTGACTGTTCGGCAAAAAGTCGTTGCCGCGCTGGCTGTGCCTGGGATGAAAGAAGGGCGGGCAAACACCATTGCCGGCTGACAGGAGATACGGAAAAAACATGAAACAACTGCGAATCATAGACGACCTGGATATTTTGTTTGGAGTTTTACCCCCCGACATTGCCAGCGCAGTAAAAAAATTTGAGAAAAGCGACCAATTGATGGAAGTGATTATGGACCTGGGACGCGTGCCCACGGCGCGCTTCCTGGACGAAGAAGTCGTTTTACGCCACAAGGAAATTGAGCGCGCCGAAATTGACGACGTGGTGCAGCGCATCGGGCAGTTCAACGACGACAACCGCGCCGGTTTGGAGCGCACCCTGCACCGCATCGCCGCCATCCGCAACCGCGCCGGGCAGGTGGTGGGGTTGACCTGCCGCGTCGGGCGTGCCGTTTACGGCACACTGGACATCATCCAGGACTGGATAGAAAGCGGCAAGAACATCCTCATCCTCGGTCAGCCCGGCGTGGGCAAAACGACCATGCTGCGCGAAGCGGCGCGCGTGCTTTCGGAAAACAACCGCGTCGTGATCGTAGATACGTCCAACGAAATCGGCGGTGACGGCGACGTGCCTCACCCGGCAGTGGGCAAGGCACGCCGTATGCAGGTCGCCAAACCCTCCTTGCAGCACGAAGTGATGATTGAGGCGGTGGAGAACCATTACCCACAAGTGATTGTGATTGACGAAATTGGGCGCGAGCTGGAAGCCATTGCCGCCCGCACCATCGCCGAGCGCGGCGTGCAGCTGATCGGCACCGCTCACGGATACACGCTGGAAAACATCCTGCTCAACCCTACCCTCTCCGACCTGGTGGGCGGGATTGACTCGGTAACCCTTTCCGACGAAGAAGCGCGCCGGCGCAACACACAAAAAACCGTGTTGGAGCGCCGTTCCCCGCCCACCTTTGACGTGCTCATCGAACTGCAAAGCCGCGACCAGGTCGCCATCCACGCCGACGTCGCCAGCGCTGTGGACGCCTTGCTGCGCGGCTACCCGCTGCCGCCCGAAATCCGCAGCCGCGACGAAGAAGGCAGCATCCAGGTACAAAAACCGCCCGCGCCGCAGTCCACGCGTCCCACCTCACCAGGCGGGCTGCGCCGCCAAAACGGCGGCTACAAATCCGGCGAGAAGGTTGCGACCTCCAATGGCGATAGTTACCCAGGATCGTATCCTCGCAACGGCGAGGTCTTTGCCCGCGCCTCCTCCGCCCACCCCATTCACATTTACCCTTACGGCGTGGCGCGCAACCGCTTGATGCAAGCCGCCAAACGCTTGGGCGTCCCTGCCATCATCGTAGATGACGTCGCCGAAGCCGAAACCCTGGTAACCCTGCGCACCTATTACCGCAAGCGCCAGCACACCGTGATGGACGCCGAACGGCGCGGCATGCCGATTTACGTGCTGCGCGCCAACACCATCAACCAGATGCAAACCTACCTCAGCGACCTGTTCGATTTGAACCTGCCCAACCAGGACGCCGAAGAATCGGAAGACAACGTTTTGGAAGAAACCGAGGCAGCCATCGAAGCCGTTTTGAACGGCGAACCCTGGGTGGACTTGAGTCCGGCGACTTCTTACGTTCGCCGCCAACAACACGAAATGGCGCGCCGCGCCCGGCTCATCTCGCACTCGATGGGCAAAGACCCCTACCGGCGCGTGCGCATTTATCGAGAGTAAGCGCAACGTTCCCCGCGCCCTCTTTATCCTGGGAGAAAAGGGGGCAGACTGAAAAAACAGGAGCATACTATGTTCATCACCTTGGAAGGACCGGACGGGAGCGGAAAGACCTGCCAGGTCGCCCCGCTGGCGGAATACATACGCAGCCTGGGCTACGACGTGTTGACCACACGCGAGCCGGGCGGCACCTTCATCGGCGACCAGGTGCGCAAAATCCTGGCGGACCGCGCCAACACCTCGATGCGCCCGCGCACCGAACTGCTGCTTTTTCAAGCCTCGCGCGCCCAACTGGTGGATGAAATCATCCTGCCGCACTTGCACAAAGGGGGAGTGCTGCTCTCCGACCGTTACGCCGATTCCACCCTCGCCTACCAGGGCTACGGACACGGCATTGACCTGGTGAAATTGCAACAGGTGGTAAATTTCGCCACCGGCGGGTTAAAACCGGATTTGACCCTCTTTCTGGACATTGACGTCGAAGAAGGTCTGCGGCGCCGCTCGCAGGGCGGCAAGTGGGACCGCCTGGACGCCTACGACCTGGATCATCACCGCCGCGCCTACGGTGGCTACCAGGCGCTCATCCAGGCAGAGCCGCAGCGCTGGGTGGTGATTGATGCCCACCCCGCCCCAGACGAGGTGCAACAAGCCTTGCGCAGCGTGGTCAAGCAAAGACTGCCAGACCACATTGGATGAAGTGGATAGACGAGACCGGAAAGATATGAAACGCCTTATTGTTTTGCTTGCCGCCAGCCTGCTGCTTTGCGCCTGCACCCTGCCGGCTGTCAACCCAAATCGCGGCGCAGACCTCCCGCAAAAGCCGGCAGCCGCCCCGAAAAGCCTCGCCCCCCCCCCCCCCCAGCCCAGCCCACCCCCCCGCCCCCCCCCGCAGCCGGGCCCCCGCGGGCC
>CAZGDA010000115.1:0-7663 GCA_964524425.1 uncultured Anaerolineaceae bacterium
GGTGTACGTCAAACCTTAACTCGGAGCCGCTAATCGAGAGGCTGGCGTCCAGGGTGATTTCGCCTGCCTGAATTTTATTTGGCTCCAGGATTTCGTACGGACGAGTGGGCGAGGGGCTGGGCGGGATGGGTGTGCGCGTGGCTGCTGGCGTGGGGGTCGCCGTCTGCGTGCTGGTGGGCGGGATTTGTGTTGCCGGGCTGGTCTCTGTCGGCAGCGCCGTTACCGCGATGATGTGGGCGGCGGGTTTTTCCGGTGTGGTTTGCGCCACACCTCCGCCCGCCTGACAGGCTGCCAGCCAGAAAACAAGCAGCGCAGAAAACAGAGTCATGCAATACCGTTTCAACATTTTTTTACCTCGTTTTGAATTGAAGTTTCCAACGAGTCCCAAGATAACACACAAATATGAGAAGGTTGTTACGAGAGCATGAGAACTTGCTAAATGCGCCCGGCAGGGGATTTCAGGGCGTGATATAATGCCTGCGGAGGGCAGAGCGGCGTGGGAAACAGACAAACCTTGGCGATGCTGCGCAAATCCGACGTGGTATTAATGGGCAAGAATTCACCGGCGATTCTTTTCCGCCACGCGCGCTGGCACCTCGTCAGTCTCGGTTTCGTTGCCGGTCCCAGGATGGGAATGCACAAAGGCATCAGCGCCGTGAATTTTATGTCGCCCTACCGCGCCCGGAAAACGATCCATGAGTGGCTGCCATACTGCGCCATCGTCCCCTTCGCCGAAGTGAGCGACATTTTCCGCCAGGAAGTTGAGTGCAAGATATTAGCCTGCGCAGAGGATTACCGCTTTTTGTTGAAAGGCGGTTGGGTGGTGGTAGCCGGCGGGTTCACCACAGACACGTTGCACAGCCTGTCGCCCGCCGCCGTCAGCGAAGACGCTCTCGTCGCCGCAGTGGATGCCATGATGAGAAAGGGAGAGACGGGTCCTTTTCTGCATTTTGAGCGTTCCTACAAGGTCATACAAACCGAACTCGCCTGAGAGCGCCTGACTCTTGCGCTGAGATGATTTTCAAAGGAGGAAGGATGAGATGAGTGAACCGTATCACGTTGACTTGCAAAGTTTCAGCCTGGATAAATTTCGCCGCAGCCTCGAAAATGGGGAAGTGCTGCCGAGCCGTAAAATCTTAAAAGAGGACATTCCGGCGCGCTTCGCCGCCTTGCAGGCGATGGGCATCCGCAACCTGAAGGATTTGGTGGAAGCCTTGAGCAGCAAGAAGAAAATGGAGCAATTTGCCAGTCAATCTGCCCTGCCCCTGGAATACCTGGAGATATTAAAGCGCCAGACGCGCATTTTTACACCGGAACCCATCCTGCTGCAAGACTTCCCTGGTGTGGAGCGTGTGCACGTCGAACGCCTGGCGGCGCTGGGGATCAAAAATTCACGCCAGCTATACGAGCAGGCGCAGACGGCGCAGGAACGAGCCGATCTGGCTCAGCGCGCCGACGTACCGCCGCAGAGTTTGTTGGAACTGGTCAAACTCTGCGACCTGGCGCGCGCCGGCTGGGTAGGTCCCATCCTTGCTCGCCTGTTCTACGCCGCGGGCGTGGATTCGATCGAAAACCTGCTGACGTGTTCGGCGGAGGAGTTGTACGACCGCCTGATCGCCATCAACGCCGAACGTAAGCTGACCAAGGGCGCCTTCACGGTGAAGGACGTGGCTGCCTGCATCGAAATCGCCCAAGAACTGCCGATTGGCATCACCTACGCCTGAAAGCGGCGCTTCCCTTTCTGCACCAAAAGGGGCGCCGCTTCATCGGCGGCGCCCCTGAAAAGCGGGGTTCTTTAATCTCACCTGCCTGATGGCTACTTCAGACTTTGCGCTACGTGGAGCAGGTCCTCTTTGGAAACCGAATCGGGCGGACCCATGTAAAGCAATTCCAGCGCCACGCCGTTTGTTTGCCAGCGTAAAGTCTTCAAGTACGGGTCAGGTACCCAGACAGGACCCTCGTCGGTTAAATTCCACACCCCCTCAACGTACTCGCCCCGTGCGCCGTTGACGTCTACCGTTTCGATCGCCGCGCTGGCGCCCACCTGCCCGCACAACTCGCAATCCTCCGTGCGCGCCACGGCTTCCTGGCGCAGCACGAGACCGTTGCTCTCGGCGTAGGTGTAAAACAACCTGGTGATGCCCTGCTGCCCCTCGAACGTGGCGCCTTTGAAAGACAAGGTTTCCGGCAGCCAGGTTGGTTCCAGCACGTGAAAGCCGGCTTGGGCTTCCACATCCCTCACGCTACCCTCCGCTTCAAGGATGTTCGCCGGGTCGCTCTGTGAGGGGGTTGCGGGAGTCGGTGCGGGAGTCAACTGCCAGGGCTGGAGCGGCAGCGCGTCCCTTCCCGCGCGAGTGAAGAAATGGATGATTTCCTGCGCCCAGGCGCGTCCGGCAGGGGTGATGAGGAATAAAGCCGCCAGTGCCACGAGCACCGCGACCCAGGCTATGGATTGGCGTACTTGACGGTTTCTGCGTCGAGATTGGATGATTTTGGCGTTCATAGATGTTTCTCCTTTTTGTGTGGAGCTATGGCTCATTTCCCAGCGCGCCTGGATGGCGTGCCACACGTCAACGTCGTCGGGTACCAGCCTGACGGCTAAACGTTCCAGCACTGCTTTTTGTTGTCTCGCGTTCATCGCTTGCCTCCTGATTTGCCAACGTACCGGGAATGGGGTGGATTTTCAGAGGGAAAGGGCGCCTCAGGCTCTGCGCTGGAACGCAGCAGCTTCGCCAGGCGCCGGCGGGCATCGTGCAGCCACCATTTGATCGTTCCTGTCGGGCTTTGCAGTTCCTTGCCCATCTCGTCTTCGCGCATGTCCAGGTAGTAGCGCAGCACGATTGCCGCCCGTTGGTGGGGGGGAAGCTGTTCTAACGCCCGCCAGACCGCCCTGGTGAATTCGCGGCTCTCGACGAGTTCCTCTGGTAGAGGGGAGGGATCCGCCAGGTCAATACGTATGGCGTTCTCCTCCTCATCATCCAGGGAGATGAAACGCCTGTCCCGTTTGGCAGCCTTGATGGCGTCATATACCACGCTGCGCAGAAACCAGGGTTTGAAAGGGCGTTGTTCGTCGAATTGGGCGATTCTCTCGCCGGCGCGCAGAAAGGCGTTTTGCACGATGTCCTCGGCTACAGCCGGGTCACCGACGATCAGAGCAGCCGCTCGCAGCGCCGGTAACTGGTATAAGCGCACCAGCACTTCCAGTCCGCCAGGGTCGCCTCGTTTTAGTTGAGCAATAGCTTGTTTTTCGTCCATTGATAAAGACCTTTTATAGTGTGAGAAGCTCCTGTAAGATAATATCCTCTGGACGCACAAAAGGTTGGCATGAAAAACCCTTTCGTGCCAACTTGATTTTATATCACTTTCTCGATTGGATGGGCTTGGAATAAAACGAAAAGAAGATGCTTGCGTATCTTCCTGATGAAAGATGAAAAATGAACCTCATATTCTAGAGAAGGGCGTTAGAGAGGGCGATAAAACGGGTGATAAAACGGGCAATAAAACGGATAATAGAAGTACTGGCACGACGAGATTATGTAAAGAGGACTGTTTTGGTTGTCTTTTTTTCTGCTATTGGATATAATGGTATCGAAGTTGTAAAAGTGGTTTATTCTCCGCATGCCAGGTTGGAGCAGCAATTTATGGAATGGAAAGTTGGAAATATCTAATGATTTCACAGCGCTATGTAATCCATTTTGTGTGCCTAGTATTGGTTTTGGCGGCTTGCGCAAGGGCAAACCCATCACAGCCCGTTCCGGCGCCGCAAACTTCGCAACCAGATGCTCAAGGACGTGTACTGGTTTTGTGGACGCACGAGTTCCCCACCTTCACCGGCGGCTTGAGGGATAAATGGATCCCAGAATTTGAAGCCGCCCACCCAGGGGTAAAGGTGAAATACGAAGCCTTTCCCTATTCTGGCGACATCGTTTCTTTCGATTCCAAAGTTTTAGCCGAGGTATCCAGCGGCGGCGGGCCCGACGTCTGGGCTATGGCAAGTCATAATTTTACACAAATTAAATATATAGACGCCGGATTGCTGCACCCCCTGGACCCTAAGATATTTGGGTACGATTCGGTGGAAGACGTAGTAAAAGATTACCCCGCCAATAGCCTGAATATATTCATCCGTGACGGAAAGATTTACGCTCTGCTCAACGAACTGACCACACTGTGTCTTTTTTATAATCAGACCATGTTCGAAGAAGCCGGTATTCCATTTCTTTCGGAAGAAAAACCGGCGAGTTGGCAGGAGATTGGCGAGATAAGCCAAAAATTGTTGAAAGAAGATCCTGCCAGCGGTAAACCAACGCAAATGGGGTACCAATTCGGGTTTTTTGCAGCTTATCCAGCCCCGGAATGGTACATCCAGGATTTTTACCCCGTCTTACGCCAGTTTGGACAAAACGACTTGTATATCAACGGGAAACCAGCCGCAAATAGCGAAGCGATGAACGAAGCCTTCCAGGTTTTTTATGATTTCACACATACGTATCGTGCCTACGATCCCTACTATGTAAAAAACTGGTTCTCTGATTTTTCAAATAATAAGGTTGCGATGGTAACTGCAGGACCCTGGTTCCCTTCCGCAATCCGCAGCGAGAAAGCGGACATCCGCTTTGGCGTTGCGCCCCACCCGGTAGCTGACCCCGGTAACCCGGCTGCGTACCAAAATATCATGTATTCTTTTGGTTGGGTGGTGAACGCCAACCGCACTCCCGAACAACAAAAGCTGGCGCAGGAGTTCCTGGCTTTTATTTTAGGGAAAAAGGGAGAAGCACAGCAACCGATCTGGTGGTTGCAGCACGTGGGTGTTATGCAGCCGCGCACGGCGTTTCTCAATTCGCCAGATTACCAGAAAGTCTTGGCACAAGACCCCTGGATGAAATGTTTTAACAATACGTTGAAGACGTATCGGGTGGATTATTATCAACATTCGTCAGATGAAGCTGGCGCAGCACTGGTGAGAGCCATGAACCGCGTGGTTTATAATAAAATGTCTCCTAAAGATACTTCTCAACTGTTACAGAACGAGTTATTGCTCTTGCCTTGAATACCAAGAGATTGTAGGAAATCAGCCGATTTTTTAATGTTGATAAAATGGGATTCTCTTCCATAAAGATAGAGCCAAAACGGATGCCTGAATTATTATTTCGACGCTGGGGATCTTTACAGATCACTGCGAAATTTGTTACTGCGTTTGGCTTGCTATTATTGATCGTGATATTAGAGATGGTTATCGGTTACGTTGCGCTAACTATTGTATGGGAAGCCAACAACGATATCCTCTTCAGCGCCAATATTCAACGCCTGGCGATGGACATGAGTCAAAACTGGGAGGCTGTGCGGCGTTTACGCAATACATATTTTTCCGAATCCCGCGTCATTGGCGCAAGACGGGCACACGAGCTTTATGCCTTGCCGGCTGGCGGGAAAATAACCGAAGTAATTCGCGACGGGGCGACGCTAAGGCGATTGATTTCCCTTCCCAGTGCGAGCGGTGCATTTCTTGAGCTGGACGCTAACTTAAAGCAATATTTATCTACCATCAGTCAATATGCGACTACGTTCGAGGAAGCGACCGACCTCAACCTCCTATTGGTAGGCGAGGAAACGGGGCTACACTCCCAAATGCTTCAAAAAGCACAGGCGCTGTCCACTACCCTGCACGAAAATACGCAATCTGCCGAATTGTATTCGTTGTATTATGAGATGCGCTTGCTCGAAAAGGAAATCTTGACAACGCAGGCAAGCCCTTCGACTTCATCCTTTAGGGAGGCTGTTGCCCGGCTGCGGTTAGCCATTGACAACAACACGGTGGACGTCTCGCAAAAAGCGTCGGCTTTGACGTCCCTGGAGGATTACGAGCGCATTGCAGGGGAGATCGTTAACACCAATGCCCTGATTCAGGAGAAACTATACAATCTTGACCTGGAAGATCAAACCATTCAAGCGGTGTTGATTGAGCTTAGGGCGTCCGTAATTCGCGAGGTCAACCGTGCTCAACTTCAGATTGACTCAACGCGGCAGGTTACGACCATCATGTTGGTAACGGCTACGCTTATCAGCCTGATCTCAGCCACGGTTATCGGCATGACGTTTCACTATAGCGTAACCCGTAATATTACCAAACTGACTGTTGTTGCAAGTCAATTGCAAAAGGGGAATTTGGAAGCCCGCGCTCAAATTGAAAGCGCCGATGAATTGGGACAACTGGCTTCCACTTTCAACGACATGGCGGACGAGTTGGGTAATACGATTGATCGTTTGGAGATTGTGCGCGAAGCTGGGGTTGACATGTCGCGTGAGTTTGAGGTGCTGAACGTGACGTTAAGGGCGTTGGAAGCTGCCATAAAATTGAGCGGTGCGGATGCCGGTTATATCGGTATCATTGAGGAGAACGATCTCATTCTGGCGCAGGCTGTTGGAGTGGACCCACGAGAAGGAATTGGTGCGCGTGTGCCGATAGAAACCGGGATTGTCGGGCGAGCCATGCGCGATCAACAACCTCAAATTGTGCTGGACGTTAGCGCCGACCCCGACGAAGTGAACTTGTTGCACACCAGTCGCGCCAAAGTTGCCATCCCTCTCGTATCCGCCAAACAAATCATCGGCGTCCTTTCGCTTGAGTCCCGGCGAGCGGAGTGTTTTTCGTCCAACACAGTAAAATTCCTGGTCTTGTGCGCGGTGGAAGCCGGAGTTGCCATCCACAATGCCTGCCTGTATGCAGATGCCCAACGCCTCGCCATCGAAGACCCCCTGACCGGTTTATTCAATCGCCGGGGACTGGTGGAAGCCAGCAAACCGGAAATCAGCCGGGCGGTGCGCTTCAATCATCCCATTTCAATATTATTCATTGACATTGATTATTTCAAACGATTTAACGATCGCTATAGTTATGCAATTGGTGATCTCATTTTACGCAGCACAGCGAAATGCTTAAAAAGCAACGTACGCGACATAGACCTGGTCTGTCGTTACGGGGGCGAAGAATTTGTGATTTTGTTGCCTGAATTAGGTCATTCAGGTGCAGCCGACGTGGCTGAACGCCTGCGCAAGGCAATCGAAAGCGAACGGTTGCAAACCGAGCAGGGCATTCTATCCATTACAATCAGCCTTGGTATCAGCGTGTTTGTGGCAACAGCCGACACGCACACGAAGATTAGCGGGCAGGAGGAGCAAATGTTGCACCAACTCATTGATGAAGCCGGGCAAATGTTGCACGTGGCGAAAGCAAGCGGGCGCAACCGCGTTGCCGCGCCGGATTATTCTGAATAGGGACTACCTGGTGCGGAAGCCAAAGCTGAGCCAGCGAAAATGAGATAGACCAAAAAGGATATCCCGTTGAAAGGGATGAGGTATTCCTTGTTTACCATTTCCTCATACTGTTTAATGCTTACGAATGATTAGATTTTTTACGCACCCCAAGCAGTTAATACTGGCAAGTTATACCGATGACATACGTATTGGATTATAAAAACACCTGCCAGCATTACCAGTATCATAACAATAATGCGGGTGGATAATCCTGTATCCATGCCTGCCGAACTGTGGATGTGCAAGAAATTTACCGCCGAATTTGTCAGTGTGTGGGCTGCCCATGACCCCCAGAGGTTACCTGTGCGTATATACAGATAACCCCATAGTATACCCATCAAAGTCTGGG
>CAZGDA010000116.1:0-7528 GCA_964524425.1 uncultured Anaerolineaceae bacterium
TGGTTCGGCAGGCGCGTCTGAGAGAAACGCGCAGGCAAATTGGCTGGCTAGGATTACAGACAGACACAGGGCGACGAGTAAGTGGTGGGTTTTCATAGCATTCTCCTTTATTTCATTTCAAAGTGTGTTTCTGACCGGTGTATTACAGTGGTTGACAAGGCATTATTCAACCCGAAAGTCTTGCACGCTTTCCAATTGCCCGTTTACGGATATGGCGACGCGATACGTGCCAGGCGGCCAGAAGCTTTCTGGCGTCAAATTGAAGTCCACGTTGCGCGATCCGTCTGTAACGACTTCGTTTTCATCTATAAGGGTGTTGCATGAGGCAGCCGCGCCGACGTTGAGCGCATACCAGGCAGCACTGAAGCGGGTGTTGCCCGGGGCGTTGTGAATCGTTACTACGGCGTGAAACATGTCGGTTGTGTTAAATGTACTGGTGGGGTTTACGGCAGCCATACTAACTTCTTCCACCCCTTTCGCCAGAGTTGTTTGAGAGATCAGCCCGGAGGCAGTGAGCGGAGGGCTGGTTGGATTGCAGGCGTCCGCCGCGGCAGGCGGCTGCGGGGCGAGGGTGGCTGCCTGGTTTGCGACTGCCTGCGGCGCGGGAGAGGGCGTTTCCATTTCCGGTTGTCCGATCAGGCGCGCCGCGAAAGCGCAGGCAAACTGGCTGGCAGCCAGCGCCAGCACACACAAGAAAATGACGTAAGGGGATGTTTTCATTTATTAAACTCCTTGCATATTCTCATTATGTATAAAAAAACATCTTTGTCAAGGACTTGGGTGCGCTTTATGGTAAAATTTGATAGGAATACTGTCATTAATTTTGAGGAAGGGATGGACGTATGAAAATTGTTTTAGATGCAATGGGAAGCGACGAGCACCCCGAACCTGAAATCGAAGGCGCCGTTTTGGCAGCCCAAAAATATGGGGAGGAAGTGATTCTGGTTGGGCAGGAACAACGCGTCCTGCCCGGTCTGCAAGCAGCGCTCAAGCAGGCGGGAGGCGCTGCGAACGTGCGTTTTGTGCACGCTCCCGACGTTTTGGAAATGAGCGATAAACCGGCAGAAAACGCCCGTCGCAAGGGGAAGAACTCGATGGCGGTGGGGATGGACTTGTTGCGTTGCGGGGAAGCGGATGCTTTTGTAACCGTTGGCAACACCGGCGGGGCGATGGTGAACGCGCTGTTTCACCTGGGCAGGCTGCGCGGCGTCAAGCGCCCGGCGCTGACGGTGCTTTTCCCCGTGCGCGGCGGCGGGAAGGCGGTGGTGTTGGACATCGGCGCTAACGCGGAATGTAAGGCGGAGTATTTGTTGCAGTTTGCGCTCATGGGGTCGCTGTACGCCGAGAAGGTGCTGGGAAAAAGCCAACCGAGAGTGGGGTTACTCTCCAACGGTGAGGAGGAAGGTAAGGGCAACGAGTTGATCCACGCCGCTTATCCTTTGCTGGCAGGCAGCGGGTTGAATTTTTGCGGCAACGTGGAACCGAAAGAGGTTTTCAACGCCCAGGTGGACGTGGCGGTTACGGACGGCTTCACTGGCAATATCCTGCTCAAGTCCAGCGAGGCGGTCGCCAAGTTGATCACTGACGTGCTGAAAGAGGAATTGATGGCGAGCTTCCCCACGAAAATTGGAGCGTTGCTTGCCAAGCCGGCGTTTTTGGCGCTGAAGAAAATGCTCGACCCGGCGGAAGTGGGCGCGGCTCCCCTGCTGGGTGTGAACGGGTTGGTGTTCATCGGACATGGTCGTTCGGATGGGCGCGCCATCGTAAACGCCATCGGTGCGGCGCGCCAGGCGGTGGAAGTGAATTTGCTGGCGGCGATGCGCAGCGCCATTCAAGAACGCATGCCGGGAAAAACAGAAACAGAAGAATAAAGGAAAAACGAATGAAGATAATTACAAACGAAACGCTTATCCGCCGCAACGCGCGCATCGGGCGCTACGCCGGCATTGCCGGGTTGGTCGTCCTAGCCATTGGAGCTTACATCAGCTTCACCATGCAAGACCAGGTAACCCTGGCGTGGGGTGCGCTCATCCTGGGGTTTTCCCTGGCGCAGTTTGGCATTTATTACGGAAATCGCTGGGGGCGCATCCCGCGTCCTTTTGAGCTGATCAACCGCGAGTTGAAGGGCTTGGACGACAGTTACGTGTTGTATCATTACATCACCCCGGCGTCTCATTTTCTAGTGGGTCCGGCGGGGGCGTGGCTGTTTTTCCCGTTCTATCAGCGCGGCACCATCACCTATGAAAAAGGGCGTTGGAAGCAGAAAGGTGGCGGGTTTATCCTCGCTTATTTAAAGATATTTGCCCAAGAAGGGCTGGGACGCCCAGACCTGCAGGTTCAAACCGAGATGGAGGACATGCAGAAGTACCTTGCCAAGAAGCTGCCGGAGGACGTTGTGCCGCCGTTGAAAGGCGCCTTGCTCTTCAGCAGCGAACAGGCTACGATTATTGACGTGGACGAAGCGCCTTATGCGACCATCCCGATGCGCAAATTGAAGGAATTAATCAAGAAAGAAGCCAAGAGCGACCCGCTTTCGCTGGTGAAAGCCAAGACCATCCAGGACGCCTTAGAATTGACGGATAAATAGAAATCATCTGCAAAGTGCTCTCATTCCTTCAGATATATCGCCATTCTGCCGGCGTTGCTTGTTAAACGGAGAGAAATCAAAATAAACGCTGCGCCCTATTTTCATAATGGAAAACAAGATCGTAGTATAAGTATTTATGGGAAAACCTAATGAGGAACACAGAATGGCGTCCGATTGAAGATTTACCAGGAGAATTAAAATCCGATATATCTTCAACTTTGCAAGTATTTGCCGTATCATGGGAAACACGACGATTGGAACTGATATCTTCCAAGAAACTAAATGAATTTAAACAGCGTCTCGAGCGCCAATGGGCAATTGAAACGGGCATCATCGAACGCGTGTATACACTCGATCGCGGGGTTACTCAATTGCTAATCGAAAAAGGGATTGAAGCGAGTCTAATCCCGCATGGAGCCACAAACAAGCCGGTCAGCCAAGTCGTTTCGATCATCAAAGATCAAAAGGAAGTGATTGACGGACTGTTTGATTTTGTCGCCCAAAGACGTAGCCTGTCAACCTCGTACATCAAGCAAATGCACCAGGTCTTTATGAGGAATCAAGCTTTCACAGAAGGGCTTGATGGATTTGGGAATTACATTGAGATGGAAGTCATCCGTGGCGACTGGAAAAAATGGCCCAATAATCCAAGACGTGCGGATGGTTTGATTCACCAACATTGCCCGCCAGAGCAGGTACCCTCTGAAATGGACCGTCTCATCGAGATGCACTTACACCATACGCAGGAGAATGTCAGCCCGGAAATCGAGGCTGCCTGGCTTCATCACCGGTTTACCCAGATTCATCCATTCCAAGATGGCAACGGACGTATGGCGCGTGCATTGGCGTCGTTGATTTTCTTACGGGCTGGTTGGTTTCCCCTGGTAATTACCAACGATATTCGCGATCAGTACATCCGGGTTTCGGAACAGGCAGACAGCGGCACCTTGCAGCCGATGATTGACTTGTTTGCCCAACGACAGATTCACTCATTCCGTCAGGCATTAAGTATCTCTGAGGATATCACTCTTCAGAAATCTATTGCGGTGGTTATCCAACAAAGCGTGGAAAGGCTGCGCCAACGTCGTATACCTTCTATGCCAATTAATATTTCGGAAAAATTGGAAAATTATACGCAAGAGAGGCTTGTAAATGTCTCGCGTGAGTTGTCTATTGCGCTTAGAAAAATAGATGACTCCTACTGGGCTTCCGTCGTTCGAAACGGTGAGGATAATCATTACTGGTTCAAGGGACAGATCATTCAAATCGCCAAACAGTTCGATTATTACGCTAATTTTCGGGAGCATCGCGCCTGGGTACAATTAAAAATACGCGAAAGCCGCATCGCAAGCGCCCTCGTTTCTTTCCACGGTCTTGGGTATGAATCCTCCGGTATTATGGCGGTTTCAGCCTTTCTGGAATTTCGAAATGTAACTGAAAATGAGGAGTCGTTACCTGAAGGTCCGTATAGTATTTGCACGGATATTTTCCAATTTACTTATCAAGACGATCCAGAAAGCGTCCTGGTGCGCTTCAAACCCTGGTTGGAAGAAGTGATATTGATTTGGCTCGAGCAATGGTGTAAACAACTGTGAGTCTTAAGAGGTATGGTTTAACCGGGTTGGGTTTCAAGCCAGCGGCACAATGCGCCACTGGCAAGTGTCTTCGTCGTAAAACAGGGCAAACGGCTGGTCTTCAGCCGTCTGGATGCGGAACGCACGCCCGTGCGGCGTGCGCCAGCGCGCCAGCACGCGCCGCACCTGGCGGCGTTTTGCCTGCCAGGTGAACGCCAGCGGATCGCCAGGGTACAGCGCGCTGGCGACACATTCCACTGTTTCCGCCATATCACAGGGTGATCACCGAATCGTCGCCGATGTTAATCGTGCTGGGACGTCCCTCCACTTGCACGTGCCTGCCCACCAGGGAAGTGTCTAAGATCGTGTCCACCAGTTCGGATTTGTCGTCCAGGATGGAGTTGCGGATAATGCAGGCGCTGATGCGGCAATCCGCCCCGATGGAGGCGTAAGGTCCGATGACTGAGTTCTCGATTTCGGCGCTGTCGTGGATGAAGACGGGCGGGATGATGACGACGTTGGAATGGTTGACGATCGAGGCGCTGTTGTCTCTGCCGTGTTCCAGCAAGTAACGGTTGGTCTCCAAAACCGTTTGCGGAACACCCGTATCCAGCCACACGTCCACCTTGTGCGTGCGCGCCTTCAAGCCGCGCGCCAGCATGATGTTGATGGCATCCACGATGAAATATTCGCCCTTCAATTGAATACCGCTGCGCATCTGTTCCTCTATGGCGGAAAGCAACTGGCGCGAGTCTTTGAAATAATAAAAACCAACCAAGACCAGGTTGTTGCTTTTATCCTTGGGCTTTTCCACCAGGCGCGTAACCCAGCCGTCCTCATTCAATTGCGCCACCCCAAAGCGTTCCGGGTCTGGTACGGGTTTGACCCACGCCACGATGTCCGCCGTCTCTTGCGGCAGGAAGGATAAATCCGTTTCGATCAACGTGTCTGAAAACACCATCAACATGGGACCGCCGAGGAATTCGCGCGCCATCCAAATTGCGTGCGACTGCCCCTTCATTTCCACCTGTTCCACGTAGTAGGTGTTTAATTCAGGGTGGTGGGTTTGCATGTGTTGTTCCACCTGCTCGCCCATTCTGCCCACGATGAAAACCATGTCCACTTTTTGCGAAGCGGGCAGAGTTTTGAACGTGTCCAGAATGTGGTCGAGGACCGTCTTGCCTGCCAGGCTCATCAACGGTTTGGGCTTGCTCCAGGTGTGCGGGCGGACGCGCGTGCCCAAGCCCGCCATAGGAATAACCACTTTTAACGTTTCTTTATCATCTATTATACTGCTCATTCTGATAATTTCTCCTCGTCGGTTTGGCTTGATTCTGGCGGGGGAGTTTCGGCTGCGTCGCCTCGTTTCCAGGGGATGAGCAGCAAGAAGCCCGCCGCAATCACAAATTGCCCGGCAAGCACACCGCGCTCTTGCCAGGGTCCAAAGCATAGCTCTCTGGGCAGGGAGGAAGTCCCAAAGCCCCACAGGTCTGCCATGGCAGACCAAATGGCAATGATGTAGCCGGTCCACACCAGGCGCCAGCCAAAATCTGCGGCGATAGAAAGCTGCCTGCCGTTCCAGAGCCACATCAGGCTGATCGTCCCGCCCAGGCAGAGCACTCCCAGCCCCAAACAAAGCACGGCGATTTGGATAAACCCCATCACCGGGCTGCGGTCTTGCCCAATAAGCGCCGGGGCTGCGCCGATGAGAAAGACGACAAAGCCAAGCACGGTCAAAACCAGACCAATTTGCAGGCGCAATTTCATTCTTTTTGCACTGTTCAAGCGATTTCCCATACTTACCTCGCCAAACAAGCCAGAATATCTTTTGAGATCTGACGGTCTACCTTTCCCATGGGGTATCCTTGCAGTTCCGCAGGAGCAGCCCAAACCAAAGAGGTGTGCTCCCGGGCGGATGGCTGAGTTGTATTCGCCAGCACACAGGCAAAGGCGTGCAGGGTGATGCGAAAATGGGTAAAGGCGTGGCGATAGATACCCAGCCTTTCCCCGATCACGACGTCCACGCCCAGCTCCTCCGCCAGTTCGCGCTGCAAGGCGCCTGGGAAATCTTCGCCGGCGTTCAGCTTGCCGCCGGGGAATTCCCACAGCCCGCCCAGCAGACCGTTTTCCGCCCTGCGTCCAATTAGCACTTTTCCCTGGCGTTGAATGACTCCGGCGACCACCAGGTGATGCGGCAGGGGAGTCTTCTGGCGGCGCACGGGGCGCTGCTCTTGCAAGTTGTGAAGAAAGCTTACACACGTCTCTTGCAGGGGACAGAGGGCGCAGCGCGGCGCTTTGGGCAGGCACACCACCGCTCCCAATTCCATCAGCGCCTGATTGTATTCCCCCGCCCTGCCCGGCGGCAGATGCGCCAACCCCAATTCGTTGAAGCTTCGCTCGGCAGCTTGCGAGCCGAGAGGGTGTGGTACGTCAAACACGCGCGCCAACACGCGGCGCACGTTACCATCTATCACGTATTCGTCTTTATTGAAGGCAATGGAAGCAATTGCCGCCGCCGTATAGGCGCCCACGCCGGGCAGGTGCAATAAGGCACGGCGCGTATTTGGAAAAACACTCCCAAGCTCATTCACGATCATTTGTGCACTCCGGTGCATGTTGCGTGCCCGGCTGTAATATCCTAAGCCCTCCCAGAGTTTAAGCACGTCTTGTAAATTGCTTTCTGCCAGGCTGGTTAAGGTGGGGAAACGCGCCATCCAGCGCTCGTAATACGGCTTCACCGCCGCAGTGCGCGTCTGTTGCAGCATTATCTCGGAAACCCAGACGGCGTAGGGGTCAATTGCGCTGCCAGTCGGAAACCGCCACGGAAAAACACGCGCATTTTGTTGATACCACGCAAGCAAACGGGAAGAAAACGCATTCAATTGCAAAGCCTTTGCAGAACCCTTTCAAGGACAGCAGCAAGGAGACAGGTTACATTTGGAAACCCCGTTTTGCCGTTACTATTTTGTAGTGGAAATTTTCTACGTAATCCAGCAGACGGTCGGAAATTTTCTCCCATTCGGGGGAGTGTAAAATGGTTTCCAGTTCTTCTTGGTCTGTGGCGACAGCGCCGACCATGATCTGCGGTTGTTGTCCATACATAGTATACCAGGCGTCGCTGGTTTCCATGCCCAGCTTTTGCAAGCCGGGAATAAACTCACGCACGACGAACTCGAAATAGTCTTGTTCGTGCCCCTGACGGATGTCCCAGGTCATCAGCAATTTTACAGCCATGAAATCGCTCCTCCAAACAAATTACGCGCGCGCTTGCAAAACAACTACGCGGGTTTCTTCGGGGATGGTGTTTTTTTCACCCTTTAGGGCGGGTTGAGGCTCCGGGCGATCCACGCCCATTTCTTTCAAAAAG
>CAZGDA010000117.1:0-7451 GCA_964524425.1 uncultured Anaerolineaceae bacterium
GTTGACGTTGAACATCCTTGCCTTGCTGATTTTATTGCCAACTTTGCTGTTGCTGCTTGTTCTGGCTACCTGGCTGCGTCCCGAACTGACCAGCGGCTCTTTTCAATTCCACGTGGATTTCACCGCCCTGCTGTTCGTTTTTGGCGCGCTGGCATTGATCGTGTTCATCCTGGTGGCACACGAGGGTATTCATGGCGCTTTGTTCTGGGCTTTCACACGCGCCAGACCCAGCTTCGGTTTGCAACTGGCTTTCGCTTACGCCTCGGCGCCGGATTGGTACATTCCGGCGTGGCATTACATCGTCATCGCCTTGGCACCCCTGTTTCTGCTTGGCGGATTTGGCGTGCTGTTGCTGGCGATCGTGCCGCCTGGTTGGATTTTTCCGTTGGCGCTGGCAATCGCCTTCAACACGGGCGGCTCGATTGGGGACGTGTACATCGTCCACCGCCTGCTGGGCTGTGCGCCGGGCTGTCTGGCAAACGACCACGGCGGCTGTGTCCGCTTTTTCCAGGCAGAGGAACGCACCCACGTTTGAACGCCGCGCCTTTCGTGTTTTTGAATTAACAAGCACTTGACTGACAGGCGACAACAGGGTAAAATGGTTAGCACGCGGGCGTCGCCAAGTGGTAAGGCATCAGCCTTCCAAGCTGATATTCACGGGTTCGAATCCCGTCGCCCGCTCTTCTTTTTTTTATTTCCACTGCTAAATTTGAATGATTCACATCTCCGTTGACAGTTTTCCAGATGCAAGAGAGCAACGAGAGCGATGTAATGGAATGAATTGATGATCAACCATCAAGAGAATCCATCGGGAGATATAGTATGCCTTTCAAAGAAGTAAAAATTGAACAACTTCACATCAATCCATTTACCGCCATCGGAGACGACTGGATGTTGATCACCGCCGGCACGCAAGGGGACTTCAACACCATGACCGCCAGTTGGGGCGGACTGGGCGTTTTCTGGAATAAAAACGTCGCCACCATCTACGTCCGTCCGCAGCGCTACACCCGCCAATTTGTGGATAAAAATTCCCTGTTCACCCTCTCGTTTTTCGACGAGGCGTACCGCGAAGCACTCGAACTGTGCGGCAGCGTCTCCGGCAGAGACACGGACAAGGTCGAGCAAGCCGGGCTGACCCCTGTGTTTTCCGACGGCACGGTCTTCTTCGAGCAGGCGCACACGGTCATCCTGTGCCAGAAGTTGCTGCACGCCGACGTGCATCCCGTCAACTTCGACCAGCCCCGCTTCGATCCGACCATCTATCCGCACAAAGACTACCACCGTATCTACATCGCCGAGATCCTCAAGACGCTGGTCAAGGATTAATTAATGAGGTGTACTCTTAGGTTTCATTCCTAACCCTTCGACAGAATCAAATCAAATCATCTACCCACCTCCCCCACCAGAAACCTAATATCCTCCACACACCAGGCGCCTGCGCACACCCCGCCCCGCATCCGCCAAAAAGAGCAACGTTACAAACCGCGAATAGATGTATAATAATGACAAGTGTTTACACCTGGCGCGTTTCCAGCTAGCCGTGTTCTTCACCTGCTCGGCGTCCAGCGTTGTATCCACTCTGCTCACACTTGGGAGAGGCAAAGATTTGGAGACTCGCTTATTTCATATCCTGTTCAGGGTGAAAGAATTAATTTCCTCGCCAAACATCCCGGAAGAAGATAAAGCTACCATCCACATCATGCGCGCCATCTTCCTCTTCATCCTCTGCGGGCTGATCGTCTTGTGGTTTGTAAACCTTTCCTGGAAACAAGATTGGATATCCGTTGCCCTTCCCTTTCTTTTCGTCGTTTTCATAGGCATTTGGGTCGGCATGGAAAGAGGGCACGTCCAGGTTTCCATGTTCCTGTTAGCCATTGTTATGGATGGTATTGCGACCTACGGCGGCACCTTCGGAAACGGCTTGCACGACATCGTTATCGTCATCTTCCCCGGCACCATCATCATTACCAGCCTTATCCTAAATCGCAAGCTGATGTTTCTTCTCATCACAGCCACCATAGCCATGGTCGGCTGGCTGGGATACAGCGAAACCATCCCCTCGATACCGCGCATGCCCCTCATCCCTGGCAACCTGGGAGACTTCGTGTTCGTCTCTCTCGTCATCCTGGGCGCATCCTTGTGGGCAATGCTGATTTCTGAACAAAATCAGCGCAACCTGAGACGCATCCAATACAACGCCACCCACGATTATTTGACAGGTTGTCCCAACCGCGTCTTGTTGTTTGACCGCATAGACCAGATCATCCGCCAGCAGCAGCGTAACCCGCGCCAGAATTACGCCGTACTTTATATAGACCTGGACGGCTTTAAGGACGTAAACGACAACTTCGGACACCGCAGAGGGGACGAGTTGATCGTTGCTGTGGCGCACCGGATTCAGGTGATTCTGAGAAATACCGATACCATCGCCCGTTTGGGCGGCGATGAATTTATTCTTCTCCTGCCGCAATTAAATAGCCAGGACGACGCCTTGCAAGTGGCTGACCGCGTCCTTCAGGAAATCCAGGCGCCCTTTGATCTGACGGACACCCGCGTTTCCATTTCTGCCAGCATAGGCATCGTGTTTGGCGCAGATTACATCAGCGCCGATGATCTGATCATGGATGCAGATCTCGCCATGTACTATTCCAAAAAAATGGGCAAAGACCAACGCCAGGTTTTTGAACACTCCATGCGCTCTCTTGTAGACGAAACGATCGGCGCGCATTGCGCGAAGGCAGGCTAAGGGTTGGGAATACCTGCCAAAAAACCAGTCTACATTTTTTACAGTCATTGGAACTTCGTATAAACTATCTCCACGTCACCCGCCTGCGCCTCCGCCCGGATAAGGCGCGCAAACATGGGATACTGGATTTCCACCTTATTTTCGGATAACCAGCGCACCCGAATCTCTGGTCCACCCCCTGCCCCTATGGGTGCGCTGCCGTGATCACTATCCGCCGCGAAAACGCTGCGCACTTTCTCCGTCAGGGTATCATTTACTTTTAGGATAGCTGCGTGAGTCGTAAAATCTGTGGTCGCTCCGCAATTGCGCTCGAAAATGACCACTTTCATCGTCTGTTGCGGCGATACCACTTCTGTGATGACTTCCTCTCCGCACGGGTCCGGCAAAACACTCACGACTATTTCAAGCGCTTTTAGAACGACCCAGCCAAGAAAAATCAGAAATAAAATTCCTGCGAGTATTTTCTTCACGTATCATCCTTATTATTTAATATCATCCCTTCCACTCTAGTGAAATCCTGCCGCGTTCTACTTCCACCTTCTGAATCACCACGTCTACCACATCGCCGACCTTGAGTTGCACGTTACGCGGCAACTGACTGCGATGCAGTAGACCGTCCTGCTTGACGCCGATGTCAATGAACACCCCGAAGTCAACCACATTGCGCACTGTGCCCTTGAGCGACATCCCGCTGGAAAGGTCTTCCATCTTCAGCACGTCGCTGCGCAAGACGGGCAGCGGCACGTCTTGGCGCGGGTCGCGCCCCGGGCGCAGCAATTGATCGAATATATCTTGCAAAGTGGGCGCACCGCAGCCCAGTTCGCCAGCCAATTTTTCCACACCAACGCTATCGCGCAGCCTGTCCAGCGCCGCCTGGCGCTCCGCCAGGGGAGTTTTCAGCGTGATGCCGGCGCGTTTCATCAGGGCATCTGCAATTGCGTAGCTTTCTGGGTGAATGGCGCTGGCATCCAGCGGGTTTTTCCCGTTGCGGATGCGCAAAAATCCAGCCGCCTGTTCAAACGCCTTGGCTCCCAAACCAGCCACCTTCTTTAAAGCGTTGCGTTCTGCAAACGCCCCATTCGTATCCCGGTATAAGACGATTTGTCCGGCTAGTTTGTTCCCGATGCCTGCGACGTGCGTTAGCAGCGCCGGCGAAGCGGTGTTGATGTCCACCCCCACGCTGTTGACCACACTTTCCACTACCCCGTCCAGGGAATGGGTCAATTCTTTCTGATCCACGTCGTGCTGATACATACCCACCCCAATCGAGCGCGGGTCAATCTTCACCAGTTCCGCCAGTGGGTCTTGCACGCGCCGCGCGATGGAAACTGCCCCGCGCAACGAGACGTCCAGTTCGGGAAATTCCGTGCGCGCCAGCGGGCTGGCGCTATATACGCTGGCGCCGGCTTCGTTGGTGATAATGTACTTGATCTCCGGTTTGGTGCGCGTGATCTCGGCTGCCAGTTGTTCAGTCTCGCGCGAGGCTGTCCCGTTCCCAATCGAAATCAGGCTCACCTTGTGGCGCTCGATTAAATCGCCAAGCGTCTTTAGCGCCTCCTGCCAGCGCTTCTGCGGCTCGTGCGGGTAGATCGTAGTTGTTTCCAGCAATTTCCCAGTCGCATCCACCACCGCCACCTTAGAGCCGGTGCGGAAGCCCGGGTCAATCCCCAGCACGGTCCGCCCCGCCAGGGGTGGTTGGTTCAACAGAGCGCGTAGATTCTCGGCAAAGACACCGATGGCGTGTTTCTCAGCCTCCTCCGTCAAAGCACGCCGCACGTCCCTCTCAATGGCGGGCAGCAACAGCCGTTCTGCCGCGTCGCAAAGCGCCAGTTCCATTTGCTCTGCCATCACCGAGCGCGGGTCTATGCGGAAAGCATACGCGCTGGCGCCGCGCCAGTCGCGCTCGGCGACTTCTACGTGCACGCGCAGCACCTTTTCCGCCTCGCCGCGGTTGATCGCTAAAATCTGGTGCGGACGCAGCCTCTCCACGCGCCCCTCGAATTCGTAATACACCTCGTAGGTATGCGCTGCGTCCTCGGCTTCCTCGACCTTCTCGCTGAAAAGCACCCCCCATTCAATGGCTTTAGCCCGCGTGATCCTGCGCACGTCGGGGTGGTCGCTGATCATTTCCGCCACGATGTCGCGCGCTCCTGCCCAGGCGTCCTCTGCTGTGGGCACTTCTTCCGTGATAAAGGGCACTGCGATTTGCTCCAGCGTCTGCTGGCTGCGGATTTGCTGCACGATCATCTCCGCCAGGGGCTGCAAGCCGCGTTCTTTGGCGACGCTGGCGCGCGTGCGCCGCTTGGGTTTATACGGCTGATACAGGTCCTCCAATTCCGTCTTCGATTGCGCTGCGGCGATCTGCGCCTGGATTTCCGGGGTGAGTTTGCCCTGTTCTTCTATGCTCTTGAGGATCGCTGCGCGCCTTTCATCCAGGGCGCGCAGCTTTTGAATCAAATCGTCAATTTGGCGAATTTGCTCTTCGTCTAGTTTGTCGGTTACTTCCTTGCGGTAACGGGCGATGAAGGGGATGGTGTTTCCCTCGTCCAGTAGTTCGATGGTGGCGGTAACTTGAGTCGGGCGCACGCCGATTTGTTTGGCGATGGTTTCGGGGTAATTCATGCTGCATCCTTCTTTGCAATGGTTTGATTATGCCTTGCGGCGCACGCATTTTACCACAGTTTGAGGGGCAGGTTGCTCTTACTTAGTGTATCAAAATAGAATCCCAAGTCTCAGCTTCCCTTTTCCGGCACCTGCGCCAGGATGTACTCCGCCAGCGCCGTGATGGTCAGTGACGGGTTGACGTTCAGGTTCACCGGCACCACCGAGCCGTCCGCCACGTATAGGTTGGGATACCCAAACACCCTACCCTGCGTGTCCACCACTCCCTCTGCCGCAGAGTCTGCCATCACGCACCCGCCCAGGATGTGCGCCGTGCTGGGCGCATCGAGCAGCACCTCGAACCAGCTTCCCTTGGGATAGCCGTTCATCTTGGCTGCCATGCGCCGCGCCACCTCGTTGGCAACCGGAATATACGAAGGGATGCGCTTTCCTTCCGGCGGCAGTTCGGAATCCACGCTCCAGCCCTTGAACTTCCACCAGCGCCGGCGCTGCCGTAAGGTTAAGTAATTTTCTGTGGATTGCATCGCCAAAATAACAGACGTGCGCGCACTTTGCCCTGGCACCCACAAGGAACGCAGAAACTGTATGGGATGGCGCAGGATGTTGCCCAAAAAACGCACCTGGCGCGGCACCCTTCCGCCCCCGTCCGTCAACACCGTGGCGAGCATATACATGGCGTCGGAGCCTTTGTTGTAGCGTGCGATTTCGATGTGTGTTTCCTTGTCCGCGTAGATCCCCGACGTGATGGCAATGTGATCGTTCCAATCGCGCGTCCGATCGCTCGAGTCCACCCCCAGGATTGCCTCCGAATTTGTGCGCACGAAATCTCCCAGGCGCTCGGAGAGCTTCGGCAGGAAACCCTTGTGTTTGCACGCCATCAGCAGCCTGACTGTACCCATCACCCCGCCGCTGAACACCACGCCCCTGGCGTGGAAAACCCGCTGCGGATGGGCGATGCCCGTGGATTTGCGCGTCAGCAGCGCGTACCCGTTCCCCTCGGGGCGCACACCGCGGACCTCGCACTCGGCGTAGATTTCCACGCCCAGTTGTTCTGCCAGGTACAGGTAATTCTTATCCAGCGTGTTCTTGGCGCCCACCGGGCAGCCGACCATGCACGCCCCGCACAGCTTGCAGCCGCTGCGTTCCGGTCCGCGTCCGTTGAAGTACGGGTCGGGCACGCTTTTGCCCGCCTCGCCAAAAAAGACGCCCACCGGGTTGACGTGAAACGTGTCCTCCCCGCGTAGTTCTATCCCCACCTGGCGCAAGATCTCGTCCGCGTTCCCCACTCCCGGCGAGGGCGCCACGCCCAGCATACGCTGTGCTTCGGCGTAAAACGGCGTCAGGCGCGCTTTCCAGTCGCCCGCTCCCCACTCTTCTTTTTCAAAAATCTCGTCCTGTGGAATAATGAGTTGATTGGCGTAAACCAGGCTGCCCCCGCCGACGCCCGTTCCGTGCAGCACCATCACGTGCCGCAGCAGGGTCAGCGCCTGAATGCCGTAG
This sequence comes from uncultured Anaerolineaceae bacterium, assembly GCA_964524425.1. Classification (GTDB taxonomy): domain Bacteria; phylum Chloroflexota; class Anaerolineae; order Anaerolineales; family DRKV01; genus JBAXBF01. The sequence goes on from CAZGDA010000117.1 coordinate 6,872, forward strand.
AGTCCCAGGCGCGGCATCCAAATAGATTTCCAAACGTTCCAGTTCGTCTTGGGGAAGTCCTCCGTCCGATAGCGCTTGCCTTTTTCCAGCACCGCCACGCGGTAACCCTTCTGCGCCAGGCGCAGGGCTGCCACCGCGCCGCCAAAGCCTGAACCAATGACAATAAAATCGTAAGGGCGTTCGTTTTCCATAATTGTTCTTCTCCTGATAGAATCTAAAACACGCCCGGGCGGATTTCGTTCCACAACTGGTTTGAACAACATTTTGATATAATAGATATACACAAACCGCCTTCACGTTCAATTTCAAGGAGACTGCCATGCAAGTCAAGACGTCTGTAAATGCTGGAGAATACTGTACAGATGAATACTGAGAAGAACCTGGTGGCGCGCACCCGCCATTATACGAGTAATTGCATTTCCCCCGTCCAAAGGCGGCTCTGATACTTCTCCGCATTGGAGAAATCTCGATCACCCGCCGCGCAGTGGATTTTTTGTGCTATTCTATAAATAATTAGAATTTGGATTAAAGAAAAACTTGATGGTTCCAAATTATATTATCTAATATCAGTGGGTAGAGT
>CAZGDA010000118.1:0-7295 GCA_964524425.1 uncultured Anaerolineaceae bacterium
ACCTGCCCACCGGCGACCGCGCCGAAAACCTGCGCCGCGCCATCCAGTGTTATTCAGAAGCCCTCACTTATTTGACGGTTGCCAGTGATCCCGTCAAGTGCCGCAGCACGGCTTACCGCAAGGGGGTTTGTCTTTCTCACCTGAACAAATGGCAAGCCGCCCGCGATGCGTTTTCCATGGCTATGCACGCCGACCGCCAGGTGCTGGCAGAGCAACTCTCCCGCCAGAGCAAAGAAGCCTCCCTGGGCGAAACCGCCGGTTTGCACGCCGCCGCAGCGTATGCCTTCGCCCGCCTGGGCGACCTGCCGCGCGCCGTGCAGACCCTCGAGCACGGACGCGCCCGCCTCCTGGCAGAAGCCCTCTCCCTCACGGGAGCGGAAGTCCATGCGCTGGAATCCGCCCAGCCCGCCCTCGCCAAACGCTTCCGCGCCGCCGCCCAGGCGCTCTCCGACCTGCGCAGCCGCGAGTTGAACGTAGAAACACCCTACGAAGAACTGTATGCGGAACTACGTACCGCCCAGGCGGACATGGACGCCGTCCTCAACGACATCCACCAGCACGAGGATTTCGAGGACTTCCTCGAGCCGCCCTCCTTCGCTAAAATCTGCCCCGCCGCTGCCTCCGCCCCCCTGCTCTACTGCGCTGTAACAGAAGTCGGCGGGCTGGCGCTCCGCCTCGACGCAGGCGGGCAGGTTACCCCCGTCTGGCTGGACGGCTTGACCCAAAAAACACTGCGCGAAATGGTGCAGGGACCCGACGAGGAAACCACTCTGGGCGGCTACCTGGGCGCATACACCCGCTGGCGCTCTGCCCCCTACGACGAAACTGCCAGGCGCGCCTGGTTTACCGCCCTGGACGAGACGGCGCGCTGGCTGGGCGAGGTCTGGCTGCAGCCATTGCTTGACGAGGGCGTCCTCCCCGCTCCCCCTGTCGTGCTCGTCCCCCAGGGCTGGCTCAGCCTGCTGCCCCTGCACGCCGCCTGGCTGCCGGACTCCAGCCGACCCACCGCCAGGTGTTACGCCCTCGACCTCGCCAACCTCACCTACACGCCCAACGCCCAGGCGCTGCTGGCTGCCCGCGCCCGCCTGGCTGACATGCCCTCCGCCGAAACCATCCTGGCTGTGGACGATCCCAGCCAGACTCTGCCCTTTTCCGCTTACGAAGTCCAGGCAGTCCTGGGTCATTTCCCCGCAGGAAAAAGCCAGTGCTACCGCGGTCAACAAGCCGCCCTGGAATTGATCCTCGAGGAAATCCCGCGCTTCAGCCTGCTGCACTTCTCCACCCACGGCGCGGCGAACTTCCGCCAACCCCTGGAAAGCAGCCTGCTCATGGCACACGGAGAACGCCTCACCCTGCGCCGCCTGCTCGACCTGCACCTGAGCGGGCTGCGCCTGGCAGTCCTCTCCGCCTGCGAGACCGGCGTGCCCGGCACGCGCACCCTGGACGAGTCCATCTCCCTGCCCGCGGGTTGGCTGCAAGCCGGCGCCGCCGGTGTGGTCGCCTCGCTCTGGTCCGTGGCGGACGCCAGCACGATGATGCTCATGGCGCGCTTCTACGACCTGTGGCGCGAGGATGGCTTGCCTCCCGCCGAAGCGCTGCGCCAGGCGCAAATCTGGCTGCGCGACACAACCAACAAACAGAAATCGGATTACTTCGCCGGTTCCCTGCCGGAGTTTCAGCTCCTCGTTCAGCGCATGGCGGAAGACGCCGCCCGCCAAGCCCACCGTGAGTCTGTTCTCGCCGGAGCCGAAAATGATCTTTCCTTCGCCCCTCCCTTCCACTGGGCTGCCTTCGGCTACACCGGCGTGTGATGGCATCCCCATGCTGCCCTGCTCAGCGAGCGCGGCTGCACGGGACAATCCGCAAGCTCACATCACTGGCATATATTCTGGAGGTGATGCTTGCCAACGCCCGCGTAACGCGAGATGTATCTCTCCCCCTTTGCCGACGGGGCATTCCTCGCAGCTGCCCGTGTACAGAGATACTAAAGTCGCCTGGAAATCAACGAGCTAAAGCTCGCCTTACCGTTATATAAGGAGGAACCCATGCCTGAAAACCTGACCATCCAGGAAGCCCTGGATTTCAACGCCCTCCAGGACCTGCGCCTGGAACTGCGCGATCTCCTGCCCAAAGCAGAAGCCGACGCCCTGGCAGCCGTGCTCAACGCCAAATTCAGCGCTGCCGAAACGCCCGCCAAGATGCGCGCCGCCATCCACCTTTCATTCAACGCCGTCCAGCCCCACGAAGTGGCGCGCCTGCGCCTGACTCACATCCTCGCCGAAAGCAAAACCGCGCCAGAATCCACACGTTCGTGGTCTGAAGAAAACGGAGCAGACGGCTACCAACCCACGCCTGGGGGCGTGCAGCCCGTAGAACCGGGTCCGTTGCTCGTCTGCCCCGTGCAAGGCTGCCAATATCAGCAATACCAGCTCGCCAAGGGCGAGGGATACATTTGCAAAACGCATAAAAAACCCCTGGTGAAAAAGGAAGGCGCCCAATGATGACTACCTTTTGGGATAAAATCTCGGAAGCAGTGGCGGAAGGCTGGAACCTCCGCCTCTTGCTGCCTGCCTTCGCCTTCTGGTTTGCCGGGCTGCTCGCCTGGCTGTTGCGCTTCGGTTTCACCCCTCTGAGCGATTTCCTCAAGAATACTGACACAACCCAGGGTATCCTCCTGGCAGTCGCCGGGCTGCTAGTGCTGGCTGGCTCCGCCTGGCTGGCAAAGCTAGCCGCCGCACCCCTCCTGCGCCTGGCGGAAGGCTACTGGCCCTCCGTTTTCAAGGACTGGCGCTTCTCCCGCGCCCAAACCGTCGCCGCCGCCGTCCAGGTGCAAAAAGATCGTTGGCAGGTGCTGGCGCACAAGTACCAGACCGACCGTGCCAACATGACCATAGCAGAGATAGACGAATACGCCCAATTGGACGCGGGCATCATCACGACCACGCCGCGCAAGGCGAACTTGTTCCTGCCCACCCGCCTGGGCAACCTGCTGCGCGCCGCCGAAGAATATCCCGACGTGCGCTACGGTCTCGAAGTGCGCCTCACCTGGGCGCGCCTGTGGCTGGTGCTGCCCGATTCCGCCCGCAAAGAAATCGCCTCCGCCCGCGCCGCCCTCGATGATCGTACGCAATGGCTGCTGTGGAGCCTCCTCCTCCTGCTCTGGACGGTCTGGTGTTGGTGGGCGCTCCTTCCCGCCCTGGCAGGAGCGTTCATCGCCTATCGCAGCATGCTCACCTCCGCCGGTGTGTACGGCGAATTGCTGCGCGCCGCCTACGACCTGTATCGTTTCGACCTCTACAAAGCCGTGCACTGGTCGCCTCCCGCCACCAGCGACAGCGAGGAAGCCTGCGGCAAAGCCCTCACCCAGTACCTGCACCGCGGCGCCCTGGATAAAACCATCGTCTTCCAGCCATAAATCGCCGCTCTCCGCCAAATCAGGGTATAATAACGCCAGCGGGTACGCCGCACATCCTCGCATCCCGCAAACATCACCTCAGGAGGTACTCTATGACCCTGGATTTATCCGCCATTCGTAATCAGTTTCCGGCGCTGCACCGTCACACCGAAACTGCCACCCCGCCGGTCTTCTTCGATAACCCCGGCGGCACGCAGATCTCCCAACCCTCGCTCGCCCGCATGAACGCCTACCTGCTCGAGCACAACGCCAACCACGGCGGCGCCTTCCCCACCAGTCAGCAATCCGACGCCATTCTGGAAGAAGCCCACCTCGCCATGGCAGATTTCTACAACGCCGCCCGCCCCGAGGAAATCGTCTTCGGCAACAACATGACCACCCTCACCCTGCACATCAGCCGCTCCCTGGCGCGCACCTGGCAGCCCGGCGACTCTATCGTCGTCACCCGCCTGGATCACGACGCCAACGTTACCCCCTGGGTGCTGGCTGCGCAAGACCGGGGCTGTCAGGTGCATTGGGTGAATTTCCACCTGGAGGACGGCACTCTGAACCTGGAAGACATGCACAAAGCCCTGGCGCACAAACCGCGCCTGTTCGCCGTCGGTTACGCCTCCAATTCCTTGGGCACGATCAATCCGCTGGAAGAACTCATCCCCTTGGCGCACGCCACCGGCACGCTCGTCTACGTGGACGCCGTGCAGCACGCCCCCCACGCCCCCATTGACGTCCAACAGCTCGGCTGTGATTTTCTCGTCTCCTCCGCCTACAAATACTTTGGTCCTCACGCCGGCGTCCTCTACGGACGTTACGACCTGCTGGACGAACTCTTCGCCTACAAAGTGCGCCCGGCGACGAACAGCCTGCCCGGCAAATTCGAAACCGGTACGCAGAATCACGAAGGCGTCGCCGGTGTGCTCGGCGCAGTGGAATATTTCGATTGGCTTGGCTCGACCTTCGGGCAGGCATACACCAGCCTCGCCAACCGTTACAGCGGACGCCGCCTGCGCTTGAAACAAGCCTTGGCTGCCATCAACGCCCACGAATTGGAGATCAGCCGCGCCCTCCTCACTGCCCTCAGCGCCATCCCCGGCGTGAAAGTCTACGGCATCACCGCTCCGCAGCGCCTGGAAGAGCGCGTCCCCACCTTCTCCTTCACCTTGCAGGGCAAACATCCCCGCCAGGCTGCGCAAGAATTCGCCGCAGCCGGCGTATACGTCTGGGACGGCAACTACTACGCCCTCAACGTAACCGAGTGTTTGGGGCTGGAAGAAAGCGGCGGTATGCTGCGCGTCGGTCCCGTCCACTACAACACGCTGGAAGAAGTGCAGCGCTTCGCCGACGTCCTGGCGAGGATTGCCAGATAAGAATGATGATCAAACAGGGTGAGAGCAATTCTCACCCTGTTTTTTAACTACAAAACCCAAAAGGGTTATTGCATTTCAGCCTCGCTTGATGGTATACTCAATCCACATTACGATTCGCAACCAGCGCCCGCACGAAAAGGGAGGGAAACCCCATGGAATTTGAAGAGTTTATCCAGGTAGCCCACGGAGAGAAACCAGCCGACCTCATCTTACGCAACGCCCGTTTGGTTAACGTATTCACCGGCAGCATCCACCGCACCGACGTGGTAATAACGGACGATAAAATTGCCGCATTGGGTCCCGGTTACGAAGCCGAAAAAGTCATAGATCTGCGTGAGAAATACGTTTGCCCCGGCTTTATAGACGCCCACGTCCACATCGAAAGCGCAATGGTACCCCCGCGCGAGTTTGCGCGTGCTGTCATCCCGCACGGCGTAACCACTGTAATCGCCGACCCGCACGAAATTGCCAACGTACTCGGCTTAGAAGGCATCCGCTTCATGCTGCAAGATGCCAAATACGGTCCCCTCAGCATGTACGTCAACGCCCCGTCCTGTGTCCCTGCCACGCACATGGAGACCAGCGGCGCCCAACTGGAATTCTACGACCTCGCCACCCTGCACATGAACCCCTGGGTGCTTGGCTTGGGCGAGGTGATGAACTACCCCGGCGTAGTCAATGGCGACCGCCGTGTTTTACAGAAGATCCAGGCGTTCAGTGGGCGAGTCATTGATGGTCATGCTCCTGGGCTAAACGGCAAAGACCTGAACGCATACGTTTCCGCCGGCATACTCTCCGACCACGAGTGCACTACCTACGCAGAAGCCTTGGAGAAATTATCGCTGGGGATGACGATATTCATCCGTGAAGCCACCAACGCCCACAATTTAAAAGCACTCTTGCCGCTCCTCACTGAATCAAACAAACGCGTCTGCCTCTGCACGGATGACCGCCAGCCCCACGACTTGCTCAAGCAAGGCTCCATTGATTACATTATTCGTTCAGCCATCGCCCAGGGAGTTGATCCTGTTACCGCCATACGCGCCGCCACCATCAATCCGGCTGAATATTTCCGCCTCTACGATCGCGGCGCCGTCGTGCCGGGCAAGCGCGCCGATTTGGTCGTCTTCTCCGATCTGAAAAACGTCCAGCCAGAGCAGGTCTATCGCGGCGGCAGGTTAGCTGCCGAACACGGGCACATGCTCTATTGGGAACAACCTGCCAAAGGCACAAAGACGCGCGGCACGATCAACGTCCGCTGGGACAAGCTTAAATTTTCCATCACCGCCGAGGGCAAGCGCATTCGCGTGATTGGCTTGCGAGCCGATGAACTCATCACCGATTCCTTGGTAGAAGACGCCTGCATCCAGTCCGGTTACGCCGTCGCCTGTCCAGAGCGAGACCTGGTCAAACTGGCAGTCATCGAACGCCACCTCGGTAGTGGGCGGGTCGGTTTGGGTTTCATCAAAGGGTTGGGCTTGAAAAAAGGCGCCATCGCCAGCACAATCTCACACGACTCGCACAACATCATCGTCGCCGGCTTGGAGGATGAAAGTATGCTCACCGCCGTAAAAGCCATCACTGCCATGCAAGGCGGGATGGTTGCCGTGGAAAAAGAAGCCATTCTCGAGCAATTAGCCCTCCCCATCGCTGGCTTGATGAGCGATCAGCCGATTGACGTCGTCGCCGAGCAGCACAATCGCTTGATTGCCGCCGCCCAATCCCTGGGTTCTCCCCTGCACGACCCATTCATGGCAGTTGGTTTCATGGCGTTACCGGTAATCCCCAGCCTGAAGCTCTCAGACCTCGGCTTGGTGGACGTTGACCGCTTTGAATTGACCCCGCTATTCATTTCCTGATCTCAGGCGCTCGCCATTTCCGCCAGGATGTCTTTGGTTGCCATCACCCTGCCAAAAGAGCCGTTCAGCGCTGCCATATACGCCGCCTGAACGTCTTGCGCCGTTACCCGTCTATCCCCAAATTGCAGGCTGCGCGTCGCGCACGCGTCGTGGGCAACAATGCACGCAATCCCGAAGTCATTCGCAGCCCGCACCGTCGTGTCCACGCAATTGTGAGTCATCATCCCGCCCACAACCAGTTGGGTGATGTTCTCTTGGCGTAGATAATCCAAAAGAGGTGTCCCGCGAAAACTATTTGGATAATGCTTTTGGAATACCATTTCATCGTTCCGAGGCTTTATGGAGGGGTGGATCTCCACTCCAGTTGTATCCGGAATAAAAAAGGTCGCACCCGGACGGATGGATATGTGCTGAATGTGTATACGTACCCAATTATGTTCACGGAAGAAGTGTAATAGTTCGCCCGCACATTTTGCCGCCGCGTCGCAGCCTTCAAGCTCCATTTTACCACCCTGAAAATAATCGTTTTGAATGTCTATTAATAACAATCCTGTTGGCATATAAAATTCCTAACCTGACATAAGAATTACACCCGTTTTTGACCGTTTTCCTATGAAAACAGCCGAATACAATAGTATTCGGCTGCCCATATTTCTA
>CAZGDA010000119.1:0-7282 GCA_964524425.1 uncultured Anaerolineaceae bacterium
ACGGGGTGTCTCTCAACGTTAACCTGGACCTTTCTTTATTCCGCCTCATCAATCCATGCGGTGTGGTAGCCATGCCGGTAACTTCAATGCAGGCTGCCCTGGGAAGAAAAATAGCGATGGCGCAAGTGGGCGCTGTTTTGAAAGAAACTATGGAAACTACCTTTGCAATGTACCTGGAAGAGATTCATCTAGAAGAAATGCAACAGAAATTATTTTTTAACAATTGTTCAATCAGTGAAGGAGTGAAATATGGACTATGAAATCGTCGTTCCGCCTACGGCGGACGGAAATTTGGAAGTTACAGTAGTGCGCTGGCTTGCGGAAGTGGGTCAGGCTGTACAGCAAGGCAGGGACCTGGTGGAAGCGACGACCAAAAAAATTGCCCTGTACGTTTCTTCGCCAGTTGACGGCACCCTGATGGAAATTCGCATTGCGGAAGGCGGTACGGCTTTCGTAGGGGACGTTCTCGGAATCGTGCGAGCGGCGTGAGGTGAGCTATGAAATTAAGTGGAAAAACGGCAATTGTAACCGGCGGCGGGCGTGGAATTGGACGTGAGATTTGTTTAACCCTGGCGCGGGAAGGCGCCGACATTTTGGTGGCGGACATTGATTCCCCCGCGGCAGAATCTGTGGCACAGGAAATTGAAAAGAGCGGAGGACGAAGTGTTCCATTTCAGGTTGACGTGGCTGATAAAACGCTGGTGCAGGGTATGATGGAAGCCTGCATGACTCACTTGGGACGTGTGGATATCCTGGTGAACAACGCTGGCATCTTCCCGATTTCACCGGTCGCCACTATGGCGGAAGCTGACTGGGAGCGCGTCATCGCCATCAACCTCAAGGGTGTTTTTTTGTGTTGTCAGGCGGCGTTGACTCCGCTGCGAAAGAGCGGCGGCGGGCGCATCATCAATCTTGCCTCGGTCAGTGGTTTGGTCGGTGCGGTGGGCTTTACGCATTACGCTGCTTCTAAAGCCGGAGTGATCGGTTTTACGCGTGCGTTGGCGCGTGAATATGCCTCCATGAACATTACCGTCAATGCCGTTGCACCGGGGATTGTGGATAATGAAATGACAGCGCGCACCTTTCCGAAGACTGCATTAGAGCAATACCTGACGCAGGTACCTTTACGCCGTCTTACGTCGGGTCAAGACGTCGCCGAGACGATTCTCTTCCTGGCTTCTGCCGGGGCGGCTTACATCACCGGGCAGACGATTGCCGTAGATGGTGGATACACGATGCACTAAGCGCGAAGCAGGTACGGCTTAAACTTGCGCTTTACACGGAAATTAAAAATCAATGCGTAACAACGAGGGAGAAGCCAAATTAGCCCGTCTGCGCCAAATCCTGGGCGATATGGGCAGCGTCGTCGTGGCATATTCGGGGGGAGTGGATAGTACGTTTCTGGCTGTGGTTGCCCACCAGGAATTGGGCGAGCGGGCGCTGGCGCTCACGGCGGTCTCTCCCAGCCTCTCTCAGGCTGACCTAACGGAGGCACAGGATATTGCCCGTCAATTCAATTTGGAGCACGAAATCATCGCTACGCACGAATTGGAAGATGAAAACTATCTAATTAACACCCCTTTACGGTGTTACTGGTGTAAACGAGAGATCTGTCGGCAGATAATTGAATTTGCCCAGCAGCGCGGTTTTACCAGTGTGATTGACGGGAACAACCTGGATGACACGGGGGACCATCGCCCAGGCAGAAAGGCGGCGCTGGAATATGGTGTTCGTTCCCCGCTGATTGAAGCCCAATTGACGAAGGAGGATGTGCGCGCCCTGGCGCGTAATTTGGGGCTGCCGAAGTGGGATAAACCTGCCGCAGCCTGTCTTTCCTCGCGCATTCCTTACGGGATGCCAATCACCCCTGAGCTTCTCACGCAAATTGAACGCGGGGAAAGGCTGCTGCACAGCCTGGGCATTCGGCAGGCGCGGCTGCGCCATCACGGTGAGATTGCCCGCATTGAAGTGTTGCCGGAAGATTTTCAAAAAATCCTGGCGCAACGTGAGCGCCTGGTGGCGTTTTTCGGCGAATTGGGCTATCCATTTATTACACTTGATCTGGCGGGATATAAAACCGGCAGTTTAAACCAGGTATTGAAGGAGTTGCATGAATCGTAATCAATTGCTGTCATTATTAACAGAAGTAGCCAATCAATCTTGCCCGGTGGACGAAGCTTTTCAAATCTTGCGCGATTTACCCTACGAGGACGCCACCGTGGCGTTGATTGATCATCACCGTTCGCTACGTACCGGCATCCCCGAAGTGGTTTATGGGGCAGGTAAGACGCCCGAACAAGTCGCCCTGATTGTGGAGCGCATCGTAGCCAGTTCGGGAAGCGCGATTGTTACACGCGCTTCCGTAGAAGCCTTGCAGGCGGTGCAAGTGAATTACCCACAGGCGCGCGATTACCGTACGGCGCGCATCATCGCAGTAGGGGAGTTCCCCGAACCTACTTCTGATCAATTTGTAGCGGTTGTAACCGCGGGTACGTCGGATATTCCGGTGGCGGAAGAAGCCGCGGTTACGCTGGAGTTGCTCGGCAGGCGCGTGGAGAGAATTTACGACGTCGGTGTGGCGGGCGTCCACCGCCTGTTGGATAAACGCGCTTTGCTGTGGAAGGCGTCTTGTGTGATTGCCGTGGCGGGGATGGAAGGAGCACTCGCCACGGTGATTGGTGGATTGGTGGATTGTCCTACCATTGCTGTGCCGACCAGCATTGGTTACGGGGTTAGTTTTAACGGCTTAGCGGCGCTGCTGGCAATGCTGAATTCCTGCGCGCCGGGAGTATCGGTGGTGAATATTGACAATGGTTTTGGCGCAGCGGTGTGCGCGTCTATGATACTTGGAGGAAAACGATGCGGATAATATATTTTGATTGTATTGGCGGCGCGAGCGGGGATATGCTCCTCAGCGCCCTGTTGGATGTTGGCGCTTCGGAAGCGGGTTTGCGCAGTGTGATTCCGGCTTTACACCTGGAACAATGCGCTGTGGAAGTGAAACAGGTGATGCGCGGCGCGCTGGCAGCCAAGCAAGTGGACGTCATCACACCGAAAAATGAGGATCACCGTCACGCCACAGAATTAATCGCCATGATCGAGCGGGCAGATTTGAGCGTAACCGTCAAATCTCGCGCAAAAAAAATATTGGAACGACTTGCCCAGGCGGAAGCCAGGATACACAACACCACGATCGAATCGGTGCACCTGCACGAGGTTGGCGGTGACGACACGTTGATTGACATCGTTGGCGTTCTGAATGCGCTTGAGGAACTTGGCATCCAGCGCGTCGTCGTCTCCACCCTACCGTTGGCGCGCGGCTTTACCCAGTCTATGCACGGCACTATTCCCCTGCCTGCGCCTGCCACGCTGGCGTTGTTGGACGGCGTGCCAGTGCGTTATATCGAGAGCGTCGAGGCAGAACTCGTTACTCCGACGGGAGCGGTCTTGCTGACCACGCTTGCAGATGAATTTGGCGGTTTCCCTCCCATGCAAATCTTGCGTACCGGCATCGGCGCCGGACATCGCGATCTGCCCTTCCCTAACGTGGTGCGCGCCTGGGTTGGGGAAACGCAAAGCGCAGACGACAGTTTGATCGTGGAAAACCTGGTGCAGCTTGAGACAAACATTGACGACCTGAACCCGCAGGTTTACGAACACGTCATGCAGCGCTTGTTTACTGGCGGGGCGCTGGACGTTAGCCTGACTTCCATCCAGATGAAGAAAAACCGCAGCGGAGAGATGTTGAGTGTGCTTTGCCGAGCGGCGGACGTCGAACGCCTGCAATCTATTATATTTTCTGAAGCCATCACCCTGGGTGTGCGGCGCACAAACTGTGAACGGGTGAGTCTACCGCGCGTCATCGAACCTGTGGCGACCCCATTCGGCACGATCAACGTCAAAGTGGCGCGCTGGCAGGACGTCGTACGCGTCGTGCCGGAATACGAAGACTGCCGCCAGGCGGCGGAGGCGTTTCAGGTGCCCATTTTACAAGTGATCGGCGCCGCACAGGAAATCTATCGAAACAAGTTAAGTTAACACCAGGGTGTGAAAAAGAAGGGTTTATGTCAGCTTATGCTTACCAGTTACTGCTCAAACACCTGCTGCATCAAGGAGTGACGTGGGCGCCGCAGCAGGAGATCATCTACCGAGATCAGATGCGCTCGAATTACACTACGCTGTACCGGCGCGTCTTGCAGTTGGGCGGCGCGCTGCTTGCCCTGGGTGTGAAAAAAGGCACGAAAGTTGGAGTAATCGAATGGGACAGCCATCGCTATCTGGAAATGTATTTCGCCATTCCAGGCGTTGGAGCGGTGATGCACACTGTCAACCCCGGTTTGGCGGCGGAGGATTTTCTCTATACCATCAATCATGCTGAAGATGAAGTGCTCATTTTTCACGAGGATTTTGCTGCTTTGGTAGGGCGGCTGCGAACGGGGATGTCCAGCGTGCGAAAATTTATACTCATACGAGATAAGGCAGAAAAGCCCGATTTGGGTTGGGACGTGGTTGATTACGAGACTCTCTTGGGTGAAGCAACCCCGCTCGCTGAACTGCCTGACCTCGACGAGAATACGGTAGCGACGCAATCTTACACCACCGGCACGACCGGCAAACCCAAGGGAGTCTTTTTCACCCAGCGCCAGCTCACCTTGCAAACCTTAAGCGATGCGGTCGCCCTTTCTGCCCTGGGCAGTTATGGTGGAGTGAGCAAGCACGACGTCTACATGCCCCTGACTCCCATGTTTCATGGGCACGCCTGGGGAATGCCCTACGTGGCAACCATGCTCGGACTTAAACAGGTGTTCGCGGGCAGATACGAGGCTCCCAATTTACTGCGTCTGATTCGATCGGAAGGAGTTACCTTTAGCCATTGCGTTCCGTCCATTTTACAGGGAATGATCACCGCTGCGGAGAGCAAAGACGTGGATTTGCAGCGTTTGAAGGTTATCATCGGCGGTTCGGCGATGCCTAGAAATTTAGCCAAAGAAGCGGCAAAGCTGGGCATCCAAGTGTATGGAGGATACGGGCTTTCGGAAACCTGCCCGGTTTTGACAATTGCTAACCTCAAGCCGTTCATGGAGGAATGGGAGGACGAAAAACAATTGGACTGGCTAATCAAACCCGGGTTCAGCATTCCCCTGGTTTATTTGAAAGTCGTTGAGCCGTCGGGGCAAGAGGTAGTAAAGAATGGCAAAGACACGGGGGAAATCGTCGTGCGTACGCCCTGGTGCACGCCCGGGTATTATAAAGAAGAGGTACTCTCGCAGGAGCTTTGGAAGGACGGCTGGTTACACACCGGGGATATTGCCAACGTGGACGAGTACGGTTACATCCAGATCGTTGACCGCCTCAAAGACGTTATTAAAAGTGGTGGAGAGTGGATCGTTTCTCTGGAACTGGAAAGACACCTGGCGCAGCAGGAAGGTGTACAGGACGTGGCGGTGATTGGTGTGGAAGACGAAAAGTGGGGCGAACGTCCCCTTGCCATTGTGGTAGCGCGACCTGGTTACGCCGCGAAACTGACAGCCGAGGTGCTGCAGGCGCATTTGCAAAAATACGTCGAGAGCGGCGTTTTGGCAGCCTGGGCAGCGCCAGACGCCTACGTGTTTGTGGACGAAATTCCCAAGACAAACGTGGGCAAACCCGACAAGAAAATATTACGCAGCCAATATTGTGCATTTCAGAAATAGCCAGCAGCTATTTAGACCAATAGGGGCAGTCGCGAGGACTGCCCCTAGGTTTTAAGGCGGTATTCTTTTCATTAAGCTGTGTATTTGATTAAACTGTTAAAGCCGCCTGGTTTTGCAGTTGCCGGTTAAACACATCAAAGCTGATTAAACCTGGCGTAACTGCCCCGTGAGGCGCAATACGTCTTACCTTCTGTAGTGTAAAAAACCTGACAGGTTGTAGAAACCTATCAGGTCTGGGAGTGGAGATGGCGGGAATCGAACCCGCGTCCGAAAGGCTCAGTTCACAGATATCTACGAGCATAGCCTGGTGTTTATCTCACTGCAATTCTCCACATCAGGCAAGGGAGGAATGCAGTTAGCCGCTGGAACCCGAAAGCTCCTCTTTCGCACGGTTAGCGGCGTGGCGTGCGGCGACTCTGACTTTCTGACGCCCACTTCCACCTCCGGTCAGAGAGCGGGGGGATGGACGTGACCCTGTTTATAGGATCAGTTGCTGTTAGCAGCTAACTATGCAGCCAAAGGCAGTGCAGAGTAGCCGAATCCAGCGGTAACCTTAATAGGTTTGGCATTTTTGTTTTGCGCTGAGTTAACGAGGTCGGCGCCGCTCGGCTCGCAACCTGGGACCATCCTCCTCCGTCGAAGCCGATCATCCCCTTTGCGCTTTCTATTATACCACAGTCGGTCAAGAATTTCTATGTTTTTTCGTGCGTGCTGGCGGATGAATCGCTTATCTTATTATGCAACATTAATATTATATAATAGTAATATATATATATTGATTTTGTTAAAATTAATGCTATAATATAAACATAAAACGGACAAACAGGAGGACACAACAATGGCTGTAAATGTACTCAGTGAAAAAGAAATGATGTCAGCTAAGGCAGCGCAGAAAGCATACGTTCTGGAAGACCCAGCCTGGGTGGAAAAATTGTTTAGCAACACGCGCATGGCGTGGTTGTGGGGACTGGTGCGTTTCTACCTGGGTTACGTTTGGTTCACTTCTGGTCTTGAAAAAACAGAAAACCCAGCCTGGATGGCAGGCACAGCCTTGAAAGGCTTCTGGGAACGAGCAATCCAGATTCCTGATGCTCCCGCCAGACCCTTGATTGCGTTTGACTGGTATCGTTCGTTTTTACAATTTCTGCTTGACGGACAGGCTTACATTTGGTTTGCTAAACTGGTTGCCTACGGAGAAATCGTAGTAGGGATTGCTCTGATATTAGGTATTTTCAGCGGCTTTGCGGCTTTCTTCGGCGGATTTATGAACTGGAATTACATGATGGCAGGCACAGCCAGTATCAATCCGGTTATGTTTCCTCTCTCCATCCTGCTCATTCTCGCCTGGAAGATCGCAGGGTACTGGGGTGGAGATCGCTGGCTGCTTCCCTTGCTTGGGGCGCCGTGGCAACCGGGCAAGATATTTTTAAAAACTACCGGGTAGACTCCGTATACTCCTATGAAAAACTCGGGCGAAGTCGCATGGCTTCGTCCGAGTTTTTCGTTTGCTTGTTACACGCTACTCTTTGATTCTGTATCTCACCAGAGTGGATAAATGATTGGGTGGGTGTATAATTATTCTATGGATA
>CAZGDA010000120.1:0-7161 GCA_964524425.1 uncultured Anaerolineaceae bacterium
ATGCGCGCGAGATGGACTGGCTGCGCAACATGCACGACTGGATGATCAGCAAGAAGCGCTATTGGGGGCTGGCGCTGCCGATCTGGATTTTTGAAGACGGTTCATTTTTCGTGGTGCGCGACGAAAAGGAACTGAAGGAACTGGCAGTGGAAGGCTGGGAGCAATTCGAGGGACACACCCCCCACCGTCCGTACATAGATGCGTTGAAAATCCGCCACCCCAAAACGGGATTGATCGGCACGCGCATCCCCGATGTGGGCAATCCCTGGCTGGACGCCGGCATCGTTTCTTTCAGCACGCTGCGTTATCGCAGCGACCCGGAATACTGGCGCAAATGGTATCCGGCGCACTGGATTTCCGAGTCGTTCCCCGGTCAGTTCCGCAACTGGTTTTACAGCCTGCTGGCGATGGCGACGGTGATAGACAGCAGCCCGCCCTTCCTGGAAAACTTCGGTTACGCTACACTGTGGGCGGAGGATGGGCGTCCGATGCACAAATCGTGGGGCAACTCGATTGAGTTCAACGACGCCGCCGGTAAAATGGGCGTGGACGTGATGCGTTGGCTTTATTGCGCGCACAAACCTGAAAACAACCTGTTGTTTGGTTACAACCGCGCCGACGACGTGCGCCGGCGTTTCTTCATTCCGCTGTGGAACGTGTACAGTTTCTTCATTACCTATGCCATGCTGGATGGTTGGGAGCCGCAGAAGGAAGGCTTTGACAAAGACAACCCGGAAGGCGCCACACCCGTCAGCGACAATCCACTCGACCGCTGGATTGTGGCGCGTTTAAATGAAGTGGTGGCGCGTGTGGAAGCCGCCTTGAAAGACTCGGACGCCTACACTGCCACGTTAGCCGTAGAAGCGTTTGTAGATGACCTCTCGAACTGGTACATCCGTCGCAGCCGGCGCCGTTTTTGGAAGAGCGAACACGATTCAGACAAAGGCGCAGCCTACGCTACCTTGTATCATGTGCTGGTAAAATTGGTTAAAACTCTGGCGCCTTTCATGCCTTTCGTAACGGAGGTCATGTATCAAAACCTGGTGCGCGCGGTGCAATCCGAGGCGTACGAGAGTGTGCATCACACAGCCTGGTCGAAAGCGGACAGCGCGGCGATGGACGAGAATCTGGTCAATCAAATGGCGCTGGCGCGTCAGGTTGCCAGCCTGGGCTTGAGCGCACGCGGCAACGCCGGGATCAAGGTGCGCCAGCCGCTGGCGAAGGTCTACGTGCACGTCAGTGAAGGTTGGTCGGAGCTGGATCAAGAGTACGTTGAAATTGTCAAAGACGAACTCAACGTCAAGGATTTTGAGGTCGTCGGCGACGCCTCACGGCTGGTTACATACCGTATCTTGCCGGACAACAAGCTGCTGGGTCCAAAATTTGGGACGCGTTTCCCGGCTTTGCGCAAGGCGCTGGGGGAGTTGAACGCCGCCGACGTAGCGCGGCGTGTTGGCGCCGGGGATGCGCTCAACGTGGAAGTGGAGGGCGAGCTGGTTTCTCTCAGCCCGGGAGAAGTCCTCGTCCAGTCCAACCCGGCGGAAGGTTTGGCTGTAGCCGCTGATAAAGTCGTTACCGTGGCGGTGGAGGCGGTGATAACGCCGGCGTTACGCGCCGAAGGTCTGGCGCGCGAGGTGGTGCGCCGCATCCAGGCGATGCGCAAGGACGCCGGTTTCAACATCGAAGACCGCATTGTTATCTACTACGTGGCGCAAGGCGAAATGGCAGACGTGTTCCAGACCTGGAAAGAGTACATCCAGAACGAGACGCTCTCCAACGAATTAAACGCCGCGCAACCGCCGGCTGGGATGTTTGTGGACAGCCAGAAAGTGGAAGGGTTTGACCTGACCCTGGGAGTCAAACAAGCCGGGTAAAACCAAAAATAATAAACAGGGGCGCGAGACATATAGTGCCCCTGTTTATTTATAAATTACCGTTTGCGGTTTTCCATCCAGCGTAGTAAAGATTGTTGGCTTTCGCCGGATGTTCTTCCTAATATTATGTTCTCTACGCTGATGTCCTCATCCAGGTCAAGCCAATGGATACCTTCCCCGCGCCCAATAACCCGCCAATGGCTGCGTTCTTCAGGTGTGGCAGAAGAGAGCCGCGGATACCAGGTGAGGGGTACAGACACAGAGCGTCCGTCCTCGAGGTCAACGCGCAGGGTGTCGTCAGATATAAACACATTGATTATCTCTGAGGTTATCACCTCAGTCGTAAAAATACTCATTCCATCGCTCCAAAATCACTTGTTGATATTGTTCAACGAGAGCCTGTAAATGTGCAATTAGCTGGCGGTTGAACCCCCCGCTTCTTTGCAGGCGCACCGGGTTGAGCTAGAATTTGGCGATTTTTTCACCTTCTTCGATGTGAACATACACAGGTTCGTCCTTGTCGCCTGCAAAGAAGAAAAAACGATACGCTCCAACTCTTAATATTGTAGATATAATCTCGTTTACATCATACTAAAAGTCCAGAGTGAGATAAAGTTGGGTTGCAGAAATAGAACCTGTTGTTATGGCACTTCGGTGTAATCCAGTATTTTTTGGACGATGTCGGCGCTGGTTACATTTTCCGCTTCGGCTTCGTAGCTGATGATGACGCGATGGCGCAGCACGTCGGCGGCGATTTGTTTCACGTCTTCGGGGGTAACAAAGCCGCGTCCCTTGAGGAAGGCGTGGGCACGCGCTGCCATCACCAGGTAAATGCCGGCGCGCGGCGATGCGCCAAACGCGATGAACGGCTTCAATTCGGCAAGGTGAACGGTCTCCGGTTTGCGCGTGGAGATGACCAGGCTGAGCACGTAGTCTTTGATCTTCTCATCCACGTAAATTTGGCGCACGACCTGGCGGGCGTGCAAAAGCTGCTGGGGGGTGATGACCGCCTGCGGCTGGGAAAGCGCCGCGCCGGTCATACGTTCGATGATCTGGCGTTCTTCCGTTTCTTGTGGGTAATCCACGATCACCTTGAGCATAAAGCGGTCCACCTGGGCTTCTGGCAGAGGGTAAGTGCCTTCCTGCTCGATGGGGTTTTGCGTTGCCAGCACCAAAAACAAGTCGTCTAGAGGGTAAGTGGCTTCGCCAATGGTTACCTGGCGTTCTTGCATGGCTTCCAGCAGGGCGGATTGCACCTTGGCGGGGGCGCGGTTGATCTCATCTGCCAGGATGAGGTTGGCAAAGATGGGTCCTTTATGGACGGAGAACTCACTGGTGCGCGGGTTGTAGACCTGTGTGCCGGTCAGGTCGGCGGGCAGTAAGTCGGGGGTGAACTGGATGCGGCTGAATTTGGCTTGAATCACCTGGCACACGGTCTTGACCAGCAAGGTCTTTGCCAGCCCCGGCACACCCTCCAGGAGAATGTGCCCGTCGCTGAGCAGACCGATGAGGATGCGCTCTATCATTGCGTCTTGTCCGACAATCACCTTACGAATTTCGGTTAACACGTCCTGTAAAAACAGGGCTTCTTTTTCCACTTGTTCGTTGCGTTGGCGGATGGAAGAAATATCCATGCTGTATGCCTCCTAAACCTATGTTGATGTATAATCTTACCCGCGCCCCGAAATTATGGGAAGGGTGGAAGGCAGGAATTGTGAGGTTTTTTCTCCAATTTTTGGTTAAGCGTTTGGCTATTCTATCCGTTCCGTGTTAAAATAAGAAATGATAGAAGGCACGCGTAAAGGAGAATTGTATGAGCGACAAAACGTTTCAGAAAATTGAATTGACCGGCACGTCGTCCAAATCGTTGGAAGATGCCATTGAAAACGCGGTGGCACGCGCCGCCAAAATTTCGCCAAAATTGCGCTGGTTTGAAGTGGTGGAAACGCGCGGCGCGATCGAGGGCAGTAAGGTGTCTCAATGGCAGGTAACCGTCAAAGTCGGGTTTGCCCTGGATGAAGGATGATCTGCTTAACGCAGATTTGGACGCACTAGAGGAACGATGGAACGGCGCAGCAGCCTGGTAGGGGGCGCGTTACTCGTCTTGTTGGGCGCGGCGTTTTTGGCGCGCATGTGGATGCCCAACGTGCTGGAATTGACCTGGCCTGTTTACATACTTGGCTTGGGTTTCGTTTTTCTCGTCGCGGCTGTGCTCAGCCGGGTTGGTGCGCTGGCAATTCCCGGCTGCATCATCTCTGGAATTGGCGGCATCCTGTATTATCAAAACCAAACCGGAAACTGGGAGACGTGGGCTTATGTCTGGACGCTCATCCCCGGTTTCGTCGGGATTGGCATGGTGCTCAGCAGCCTGCTTACACCCGGCAGCAGATTAGACCACAGCGGCTGGTTTCTGGTGGGCATCAGCGCCCTGGGATTTATTATCTTCAGCGGCATCACCGTATTGGATACAAATTTATTCAAGTTTTGGCCCGTTTTGTTAATTCTGGCTGGTCTTTCCATCGCGCTGCGCACTTTGAAAGGCAGGGATAAGCGCCCGTGATGGCGCCAGGAAGCGCCAATTAAGCGGCACAGAACGAAGTGGCTTGCAGGAACGGGAGGGGTAAATGTCCACAGCGTCGGATTTTTGGAATACTGCGCAAAAAGCCACTGTCTACGAAGTGATTGGTAACAGTGGCATTACCTACGTCATTTTCTGGTTTTTTGATGGCTCTGTGTGCGCGGCGCACAAAGTACAATCTAAAAACAAAGCCTCGGCGCGCTGGGAGTTCGGTCCTCTGGAAGCCTGCCTTAAAGATTGTGGTCTGACGGACGTGGTGGGTAACACCCAGAAAAAAGCCTGGGAACTGCTCAGCAAGCTGCAGGGGAGATGAGTTTGCCTTGCAACTTTTTTGCGGCAGGTGCGTAGATATCATTGAGGATAGAAATTATGAGTGAGCAACCCCAACCTAATCCGGTGGATGCGCAGGCGCAAGCGGAAACCGCGCAGGCGCCACTGCCAAACGAACAAACCCCG
This sequence comes from uncultured Anaerolineaceae bacterium, assembly GCA_964524425.1. Taxonomy (GTDB): domain Bacteria; phylum Chloroflexota; class Anaerolineae; order Anaerolineales; family DRKV01; genus JBAXBF01. The sequence goes on from CAZGDA010000120.1 coordinate 4,909, forward strand.
CCGCTCGATTTGGCGCCAGCCGCGCCCGCGCGCAGAAATTGGAGCAGCAGCAGCGTCATCGGGCTTGGATTAATTGGCTTCGGAGGGCTGCTTTTAGTAGCCCGTTTATTTGGCATTCACATCGGGCAGTTTATCTGGCCTTTGTTTATTATTGTGCCGGGCGTTTTCCTGCTGGTGGTGGCATTAAACACGCAAGGGCAGGTGGGAGAACCCTTTGCCATTTTAGGCAGTATCGTTACCATGCTGGGCTTGCTGCTGATGGGGATGAGCGTTAGCGGTTTGTGGGCGAGCTGGGCGTATGCCTGGGCGCTGCTCTTTCCTACCTCCATTGGGCTGGGGGAAATCTTATACGGTATCCATACCCATCAAGACCACGTGATTAAAACCGGCAGAAATCTGGTGATGATCGGACTGGCGATTTTCTCGGTTGGTTTTCTCTTTTTTGAAGCTCTGTTGCACATCAACCATTTACAGGCAATTGATTTGTGCCTGCCGGTGGCGTTGATTGGAGTGGGAGTTGTGCTGCTGTGGCGGGCGGTGCGAGGCAGCCGTTAGCAACGTCCCTTGGAATGAGATGAAAGAGTGATAGCATGACTCGTCAGGGCAGGTTTTTAGCGGGTGGTATTTTAATTCTGATCGGGGTGGTCGCTCTGGTAGGGGCGATTTTCCACGTCAGTTTTGGTGAGTTGTGTTTTCCGCTGGGGTTGGTCGTTGTGGGTGTGTTGCTCTTGTTTCGCCCGCATTGGAGCCTGCCAAACGCCGACGCGCACATCTTCCCCCTGGGAGACCTCAGACGCAGCGGGGAATGGCAGGTGGAAACGGAGGAAATCTGGACTTTTGTCAGCAATATAAACCTGGATTTTTCTGCCGCCCACATTCCAAGCGGAGAGACGGCGATCCGCATCTCCGGTTTTGTTACCGATATTGACGTCATCGTACCGCCAGAGGTGGGGGTTGCCGTAACCGCCAGCGCTTTTGCGATGGACAGCAAAATTTTGGGACAGAAACGGGAGTTGTTCCTTTCTTCTGCCGCAGATGCCAGCCCAAATTACGAGGACGCTGAGCGAAAATTGCACCTGGAGTTAAACTGTTTTGTCGTTGATTTGAGCGTGTTCAATTCGGGAGCGAAAAACACAGCTTAGAATTACGACAAGTTTTTGGAGGCTAATTAATGACATACGATTCTCGTCCCCGGCACCCTTCGTTCGTTTTACCGATCTTACTCATCGGCGCCGGTGTTTATTTTTTGCTCACCAACCTGGGCTATCTGGCACCCATTCCCTGGGGAATGGTTTACCGTCTCTGGCCTGCGCTGCTCATCATCATTGGGCTGGATATCCTGTTCGGGCGGCGTTCGTGGATCGGTTCGCTGATTTCCTCCTTGATCACCCTGCTGGTGGTGGGCGGCTTGTTGTGGCTTCTGATCGTCGGACCGAAAAACGTCCAGGGGATAGACTGGTTGACGGAAGCCAGCCCCTTGCTGCAAAGCAAAACGATTCAACTGCCCCTGGAAGGGGTGGAAGAAGCAAGCCTCAACGTGCATTGGGGCACGGGCAACCAGGTCTTAGCGGCTTTACCTACCAGCAGTTCCAGCCTGTTGGAAGGGGACGTGGCGTATTACAACACGTTGACTTTTGAGGTGTCGGGCAGCGGGCAGCGGCGTGATATTAAACTTGGCTCGCTTTTCAGCCCCGAGCAGTGGATCTCTTTCAACATGCAGCCCACGGATTGGGAGCTTGCGCTGCATCCAGCCGTCGAGTACAGGTTGCGTTTTGAGAGCGGTTCGGGCAACCAGGATTTTGACATGAGCAAGCTGTTGATCAAACACCTGGAAATTGAATCTGGGTCGGGCAGGGTGCGCCTGAAGCTGCCAGCCGGGACCTACGAGGCGCTGATTGACAGCGGCTCGGGTGATACCATCATCCAGGTGCCCAAGGAAGTGGGTGTGCGCCTGCGGGTGGATCAAGGTTCGGGAGATTTATACGCTCCCGCTTTGAAACTGGTGGAGGGCAAGGAGCGCCGCCGCGGCACCTGGGAGAGCGAGAATTTCAGCCGCGCCGCAGACCAGATAACCATGGAAATTGACCAGGGTTCGGGGGACGTCGAGATAACCCAGCGTTGAAAAGCCAGCCTGTCTCTTGACAGGTTGCGCATAGAACACTATAATCAGGTTAACCAGCGGGTGTAGCCAAGTGGTAAGGCAGTAGCTTCCCAAGCTACCATTCGTGGGTTCGAATCCCATCACCCGCTCTA
>CAZGDA010000121.1:0-6977 GCA_964524425.1 uncultured Anaerolineaceae bacterium
CTCCCCACGCATCCCCCGCCCTCTCCCCTGGCGTCTGTATTTCCTCCCACCACACCGCCAAAAGAAAAATTCACTCGCCCAATGACGCGCACCGACAAAGTGCTCATCATCGGTTCCTCCACCGGCGGTCCGCGCGCCCTCAATACCGTAGTCCCCGAAATCCCGGCGGATATCCCCGCCGCCGTTCTCATCGTCCAACACATGCCGGTTGGCTTCACTCGTTCCCTGGCAGAACGGCTGGATTCCGTCTCTCAACTCACCGTCAAAGAAGCAGAAGCAGGAGACACCTTGCAAGTGGGACGCGCTTTGGTTGCCCCAGGCGGCTTTCACATGCTCCTAGACCAGGAAAGCAAAATCACCCTAAACCAATCTCCCCCGGTTCATGGAGTCCGCCCTTCCGTTGACGTAACCATGACCTCCACCGTTCAACGCTTTGGAGCAGCCATTGTGGGCGTCGTTCTAACCGGAATGGGCAGCGATGGCACCAACGGCTCCATGCTCATTCACAGCGCCGGTGGGTGGGTCATCGCCGAACACGAATCCACTTGCGTCGTTTGGGGAATGCCACGTAGTGTTTTTGAAGCCGGAGCCGCCGACGAGGTTTTACCTCTGCCAGAAATTGCTGGCGCAATTCAAAAAATGTTTAACAGAAAGGGATAAAAGCGCCGCCACATGGAGAATGAAACCTACGCTCTCATTAAAAAATCTGTCAAGTCCATCCTTGATATAGACCTGGAATATTATAAAGACCAGCAAATGAAACGACGCCTGGATTCGTGGCTGGTACGCTCCGGCGCCACCAACTGGGACGAATATTTCAAACGCGTTCGCGCCGACCAGGACGAATACTCCAAATTCCGCAATTACCTCACCATCAACGTGTCTAGCTTCTTCCGCGATCAAGAACGCTGGCAGTCGTTGCGCGAAACCGTCCTACCCCGCCTGCTCAAAGAAGCCCTCGCAAATCGCCCCGGCGGCGCTATGCGCATCTGGAGTGCAGGCTGTTCCATCGGACCTGAACCATACACCCTCTCCATCATCCTCGATGAAATGTCCGGCACGCGCCATCATTACCTGCTCGCCACCGACCTCGACCGTGGCGCCTTGGATAAAGCCAAAAAACGTGGACCCTACACCGCGGAAGACATTCAAAACGTCTCCCCTGCGCAACGAGCCGCCTATTTTGAACCCGGGGGACCGCCTTACTTTGTCTCCGATAAACTAGCCAAGCGCATAGATTTTCGCGAACAAAACATGATCACCGATCCTTTTGATAAAGATTTTGACCTCATTGTTTGCCGTAACGTGGTTATTTATTTCACATCCGAAACCAAAGACAAACTCTACACCAAATTCCACGCAGCCTTGCGCGAAGGCGGCGTATTGTTCGTCGGCGCAACTGAAATTATCCCTCGCCCACAAGAAATTGGATTTCGCACCCAGGGCGTTTCTTTTTATGTCAAAACAGCTTGATTTAAATTTCAAGTCTCATACTTACTTCGTGGGAGATACGATTTATGAACGTTAAATTTCTCAACCCATTTACAGAAGCCGCAGCAAAAGTCCTCGAAGCCGAATGTGGACTCACCGTCAACAAAGGGCAATTATCCATGCAGAAATCTGCCCTGACCGCCGATGAGGTTACGGTATTAATCAGCCTCGTCGGGCAGGTGGAGGGTACTGTTCTCTACGGCATGAACATTTCCACCGCGCTTACCTTGGTTTCGCGCGTGATGGGACAGGATTTCGCCGAATTTGACGACCTGGCAAGAAGCGGTGTGGCGGAATTGGGAAACGTCATCACCGGTCAGGCAACCATCAAACTGTCCCAGGCAGGTTACGAATCGCAGATTTCTCCCCCCACCCTCATTGAGGGCAAAGACGTTGAAATTTCCACCCTGGATTTTCAACGCATCGTCGTACCTCTAAGAACAGAAGCGGGCATGGTTACCGTTCACCTGGGAATCCGCGAAAGCCGTTCGTAAGGCTTTCGTAATATTCTCAACCGCGCGAGATGCTTTATGAACGTAAAATTTTTAAACCCCTTTGTTGATGCCGCCTATGAGATCATCCGTATCGAAACGGGGATCGAAATGCAACGCGGGCAGCTAGGCTTGGAAAAAAATGCCTACGTAACCGAAGACCTCACTGTAATTATCAGCCTGGTGGGTGCAGTGGAAGGTAACGTTTTATACAGCATGTCCAAATCCACCGCCCTGACTTTAGTCTCAAAAATCATGGGACAGCCAATGGATGCTATGGACCCCTTAATGCAAAGCGGCATCGCCGAGCTGGGAAACGTAATCACCGGGCGTGCCAGTGTAAAACTCTCCGAAGCAGGCTACGAAGCGAACATCTCTCCCCCCACATTACTTGTTGGCAAAGGTGCCACAATTTACACCCTGGATATTGCTCGCATCGTAGTGCCTGTTTATACATCAGAGTTGGTTTTAAAAATCCACCTGGCTCTGCGAGAAGGCAGGCGTAAAGACACGAGCATCCCCAAGATCAACATGCCCCCTGCCCCGCACGTAGCATAAAACGCACAGCCAATCTATCTTCCAGAAACAAGGGAAATGATATGAGCAATCGTAAGCAAAAATTAGAAGCCAGTTTAGAAGGGTTATTCTCAGCCCCAAAACAACCGCGCCCCAAAACCGCAGCAGACACACCGTCACCTGGCGCAGAAGAAAAAACACCCCTTCTTTCCTCAAAAGCCGCCCCGCAAACAGCCGACGCACCCTTCAACCTCTCCACGGAAGAAACCCAGCGCGCGGCTGCCGGAAAACCGGCTGCCCCACCCCCTCCCTCCGAAAACCTACCCGCTGCACCGCAATCGCCTTCTCCATCCCCGCAACGTTCAGCCTCAAGCGCTTCTGCACCCATCACCATCGGCGTAAAACAAACCTTGCAGTCCGCGGAGGGGAAGAAAGAAACCGCGCTGAAAATACCAGCCACAGAAGAGAAATTTATGCCTCCGGCGGAAATGATCGCCTTGGATGAAGGCACACGCGTGGTAACGTTTCTCCTCAGCAAAAACTACTACGGCATTGAAATCTCCGCCGTGCAAACCATTATCAAACCCCAATCAGTCTGTCCCGTGCCTTTTACCCCGGCTTACGTTGAGGGGTTGACCAATTTGCGCGGGCAAATCGTGCCGATCATTGACCTGCGCTCACGCCTGGGCTTCCCCCCCGCAGAAATAAACAAAGACACGCGCGTTATCGTGATCAGCATCCTCAACGAATGGGCAGGCATCCGCGTTGATTCCGTAACCGGCGTTACCACCTTGCCCGCCGATAGCATCGAACCGCCTTCCAGCATCGTCTCCGCAGCAGAGACCAACCTGCTCTCCGGTATTGCCCGCACAGACACGAATATTATCCTCATCCTCGATACACAAGCCCTGTTTGCCCTGGAAGAAAAAAGCTCGCGCCGCAGCACAAGCAGCGCCGCATTATTAAACGAGTAATGACGCTTCCCCGCCTCATCGCCGGGAAGTGTCTTCATCAAACCTGCTTTTAATCAAAGGATTTCTTTATTGCTCCGTGGGATTTTTCCCAAGCGGTTGCTCAAGAAATCCAGTTTTTTATCCCAGATGTAAATTGAATTTCCTGAAGAAATGCCACGTAGGGCACAAAAAAGGTTTCCAAGTCTTTCTTCTGGAAACCTCTCCTCCAACCGTTGCCCGGCGAATTTTCACGCCAGACCGTTTTTCTTCAGTGCGCTGGGTGGGAATCGAACCCACACGCCTTGCGGCACATGGCCCTCAACCATGCCTGTCTGCCAGTTCCAGCACCAGCGCGTGTTTGCTTATTATAACTGTATCCACAAGATTGTCAAGGAAAAGCCCAAAGTATTCAACCCTGCCAATACAAACCTGCCCGCCGCGTCAAAGCTCCAAACCAAACCATCACACCACAATATTTACCAGTTTCCCTGGCACAACCACCACGTTGCGCGCCGGCTTCCCCTGCATGAACTGCACCGCTGCCGGGCTGGCAAGCGCAGCCGCCTGCGCATCCGCCTCGCTGATGTCCGCCGCAACGGTGATACGATCACGCACTTTACCATTTACCTGCACCACCAGGGTGATCTCCTCATCCGCAGCGATCTCTGCATCCGCCTTCGGGAAAGCCTGTTGGTGCACGCTATACGCCCCGCCAATGCTTTCCCACAACTCTTCAGCAATGTGCGGCATAAATGGAGCCATCAACAGCACCAGAATGCGTTTCGCCTCTTCCCAGGCTTTCGTATGCACAACCTGCGTCGTGCGGTATTTCTGCATGGTGTTTTTCAATTCCATCATCGCCGCCATACCAGTATTAAAGTTAAAACTTTCCAGGCTGCGCTCCACCCGTTGGATGGTTTGGTGCGCCTTGCGGCGCAGCGCGCGCACGTCCCTATCTCCCACAGCGCTCAAACCTTTCGCCAGGGGGTCCATAAACACGCGCCACACGTCATTTAGGAAGCGCGCCACACCCAAAATACCCTGGCTGTCCCAGGGTCCGCCTTTCGCCCAATCGAAAGCAAACATCAAGTAACCGCGTACCGTATCGGCGCCATACTTCTGCACCAATTCGTCCGGGTTCACCACATTGCCCTTGCTTTTGGACATGCGTTGAATTTCCAGGTGGTGCTTCAATTGATTAACCGTATTCTTGCCCGGGATATCAGGAATGAGTATTTCCGCGTCTATTTCCACTTCCACCACAACCAATTCTTCCACACCCGTATCCACCTGCAGGACATTTTCCATGCGCCGTTTGATCTCGCCCATCACACCATCAAAAGCAGTTGGGGCGTTCTTGCGCTCAATCACTTCCACTCGCCGGGCAAAGAGCTTCTTCCCTTCCCAGCGTCCTTGCGCCAGGATAAAATCTCCTGCGCGCTCCTCTCCTAAGATCTGCCCCTGGTTGCGCAGCACAGTCATCGGCTCAGAAAACAGATTGCCCACCGCGCGCCCGTTCTTGCGCATGACCTTTTCTGTTTCTGCAAACACACCCAGGTCGCGCATGGCTTTGGTGAAAAAGCGCGTGTAAAGCAAGTGCATGGTGGCGTGTTCCGCCCCGCCAGTGTAAACGTCCACGGGCAGCCAGTAAGCGCCTTCTTCTGCGTCAAAGGGTGCTTTGTCGCAATCTGGGCTGAGATAGCGATATTGGTACCACGAAGAACACATAAAAGTATCCATCGTATCCGTCTCCCGCCGCGCCGGTTTACCATCTGAAGCTGTAGTGTTCAAAAACCCCTCGTGCAGCACCAGCGGGCTTTGTCCAGTGGGCATAAACTCCACGTCGTCCGGCAGCAGCACAGGCAAATCCTTGTCTGCAACAGCCTCCGTCGTGCCGTCGCTGCGATAGAGGATGGGAATAGGCGCGCCCCAATAGCGTTGGCGGCTGATCAGCCAATCGCGCAAGCGGTAATTCACGGCTTCTTTCCCAATCCCTTTCTGCTCCAACCAATCCAGCACGGCGCTGATGGCGGGGTTTTTCCGCCCTTTGGCGTCATTGCTGGGTGTGCCATCGAAAATAGCGCTGTTAATCATCTTCCCTGCTGCCGGATACGATTCAAGCATCGTACTGCCGTCTATTGCCTCGCCTTCCGGCTGAATGACCACCCGCACTTCAAGTCCATACTTGCGTGCAAATTCAAAGTCGCGCTGGTCGTGCGCTGGAACTGCCATAATCGCCCCCGAACCATAAGTGCTGAGCACGTAATCCGCAATCCAAATCGGCACGCGTTCCCCGTTCACCGGGTTGGTGGCGTACCCGCCGGTAAACACGCCCGTCTTCTCACGCGTCTCAGCCGTGCGTTCAATCTCGGTGATGCGCGCCGTCTGCTGCTTATACGTCTCCACTTCCTTCCGCTGCGCCTGTGTGGTAACCTTTTCCACCAGGGCATGTTCCGGCGCCAGAACCATGAACGTAACCCCCCACAACGTGTCTGGGCGCGTGGTAAAAATCTCCAGCGCGTCGCCCTGCTCCGTCCAAAACGTTACCCAGGCGCCTTCACTCTTGCCAATCCAGTTGGTCTGCATAATTTTCACCGGCTCAGGCCAATCCAATTGACTGAAGTCGAGCAGTTCTTCTGCGTACTTCGTGATGCGGAAGAACCACTGCTCCATCATCTTTTGAATGACGGGTTGTCCGGTACGTTCGTCCTTACCATCAATCACCTGCTCGTTTGCCAGAACCGTTTGCAAAGTGGGTGACCAGTTCACCAGTGCTTCGCCGCGGTACGCCAGGTCGTTTTCATAAAAGATTTTGAAAAACCACTCCGTCCAGTGATAATACGCCGGATCGCAACTCACTGCCTCGCGTTTCCAGTCGAACATAGCACCCATACTGCGCAATTGCTTGCGCATCCTCTCGATATTGTCGTACGTCCACTTCTTGGGATGAATGTTACGCTGCACGGCAGCATTTTCCGCTGGCAAGCCAAAAGCATCAAACCCCATCGGAAAGAGCACGTTGAAACCTTTCATGCGCATGTAGCGGGCGCGCGCGTCTGAAGGACTCATCGCAAACCAATGCCCCATGTGCAAATCACCGCTGGGATAAGGCAGCATAGTCATGGCATAATGCTTGGGTTTACTCCAATCCACTTTAGAACGGTAAAGCTCGTCGGCTTCCCACTTGGCTTGCCACTTCGGCTCAATTTCGGCGGGGTTATATGTTTTGGTCATACGTCTTCTCCTTCTCCTGAACAGCGCACAAATGACCTGTTTCGAATAATTGCAAAAAGCGTTAAAAACAAACGCGACCAAATTGCGTTAACTAGGTCTGTCGAATAGGTCTTGAATTTGCCTTATTTATACCAGATATGGATAATATATCACACAGAAATACCATATTTTCGGTATAAACAAAGGCACGACCTTCTTATTCGACAGCCTTGAAACCGCAGCCATTGGTCGCCCGAAAGTGGACCCAGAGGGATTCGAACCCTCGGCCTCCTCAATGCCATTGAGGCGCGCT
>CAZGDA010000122.1:0-6791 GCA_964524425.1 uncultured Anaerolineaceae bacterium
TGCTCGTATCTCCCTGCTTGGAGGATATTATCCATATCCAATAATCTCCTGACTAACGTTCCTTTTTTTCTATTCAATAGTAACGATCAAGGTTAACCGAAGCATCCATAACAGATCACACGCGTGGTGCGCTATCAAATTCAGTGATTGAGTTCTCCGAGATGGTGAATTTAACCGAAAGCATGTTTTGCTCCTTATGAATTTTTTTCTCCATCGAAGAATTTCACAGGTATGGTTATCCCTTGTTCTGGAATTTTAGTTTATTAAAATATAACCTCTCTCTAAAGTATATCATAATTACTGATGTGGTTATGCTTCAAGATTCTTTTTATAGAAAACACATTCTGCACCTTTCCACATCGAGGGGTACTGAATCATTCTTGACGTACATACAATTTGTATTTATAATCAAGATGTGAAATTCGAATGAGAGGACAAGAAGAACCGCGATAATATTCGTAAACATGGTTTGGATTTCTTCGACGCCCATTTAATGTTTTCTACACCAATGCTTGTCTGGCTTGATACGCGATTAAATTACGGAGATGAGCGCTGGATAGGTTTAGGGGTGTTAAGGAATATTGTAGTCGTCATTGTCTATGTGGAACGAGAAAATGACATTATTCGAATCATATCCATGCGAAAGGCAAAGAAACATGAAAGAGGCGCCTACCAGGAAAAAATCTCACACGGATTGGGAACGGCTTGAAGCCCTGCAGGACGAGGACATTGATACGTCGGACATTCCTGCTTTAGATGAGGATTTCTTTCGCCACGCCCAGATTCGCCTGCCGCAATCCAAAGTACCGGTAACCATCCGCCTGGACGCCGACGTTTTGCAGTGGTTTAAAGCGGCAGGACATGGCTATCAGACGCGCATCAACGCCGTCTTGCGCACTTACGTTGAAGCAGTCAAAACCCAGCAAAGCCGCTAAGTTGTATGCAGAAGTAAAAACACGTTGCTATTTACTTGAACGCTGTCTTAATGCCTAGTAAACTATCTCAGATCAACCGGAGCGCGAACCGCTTTGTATAACGAGATTTATCTCGCCCCACCGCCCTGGCTTAAACTTGTCGAAAGCAGACGAAAACCCTCACCACAACAAACCAGCAAGGGATAAAATAAATTATACATTCACCCCCCACCGAGTCAATACACATTGCAATAGAAATCGTTTGATTTTAAGATAACAATTCTCTTCGCACATTGCCTATACGTAAAAAAGTGTTACAATATATATACATTGAAACACAGGAGATTATTTATGAAATCCAGTACCATCTCCGCGCGTATGGATTCCAAACTCAAACACAACGCCGAGCAGATCTTCCGCCAGTTAGGTCTGACTTCCTCCCAAGCCATCACTTTGTTTTATCGCCAGGTGGAAATGCAGCGCGGGCTGCCTTTCAGTCTGCACATCCCCAACGAAACCACCCGCCGCGCCCTGGATGACGCCCGGAACCACCATGATCTGGTAGATTTCGACAACATGGATGATCTGTTTGAAGATACGAACATTGATTGAATGAAGACCCTGCGGCGCACGGTTCAATTCAAGACAGACGTCCGGTTGATGACCAGGCGTGGTAAGGATATTGAGAAGTTGAAGATCATCATCACACACCTGCTTCTGGAACAACCCTTGGACAAAAAATATCACGACCACCCTCTATATGGACAGTACCGTGACGTGCGGGAACGCCACATGGAAACAGATTGGTTGTTACTCTAGGAAAAACCACCAAAGAAATCATTCTCATCCGAACCGGAACCCATGCCGATCTATTCCGATAGACAGTACTAAACCTTCACGTCATCTTGTCCGGTCTCCCCCCGACGTTAGAGAACGCTAAGAAACGCCTTTCCCCTATTGAGCGGACGCGGGATTAAAGTTATAATCAGGCAGGTAAGACGCATGAAATACACACCTCCCCCCGCCCGCCAGTTTTTTAACCGCCTGAAATCCTATCTGCAATGGTTCATCCCTGGCATGGGAGTAAAACGCTGGATCCTCATCGTCCTGCTCGGCACCACCCTGCTCGGCATCGGCTTCGGCGTCTTCGTGCTGGATTTCTACCGCACCGCCCCGGAAACCTGGTGGCTGCCGCTGCTCTCCGCCCTCTCCCTGCGCTTCATAGACCGCACCCTGCGCGCCGTCATTTTCGGCGGGTTGGGGCTGGGCTTGATCTTGCTCGGTATCTACGAGTTGAACCGTTCCCTGCTCGCCCCTTTCACCCAGCCGGGCAAACCCGTTGTGGATGCCATGCTCAACCACCGCCGGCGCAAGCGCGGACCGCGCATCGTCGTCATCGGCGGCGGCACGGGGCTTTCCACCCTGCTGCGCGGCTTGAAGGAATATTCCCACCACATCACCGCCGTCGTAACCGTAGCGGATGACGGCGGCTCTTCCGGCAGATTGCGCGACGCCCTGGGCATCCTTCCGCCGGGGGACATCCGCAACTGCCTGGCAGCCCTCTCCAACGACGAAGCCCTGCTCTCGCAGCTTTTTCAATACCGCTTCTCCAAGTCGGTGGACGGGCTGGAAGGGCACTCCTTTGGCAACCTGTTCATCAGCGCCCTATCCGAGATCACCGGCAGTTTCGAAACCGCCGTAGCTGAATCTGGGCGCGTGCTTTCGGTGCACGGCGAAGTGCTTCCCGCCACCCTGCACGACGTGCGCCTGATGGCAGATAAAACCCTGCCCTACACCGGCGCAGCCGTGCGCGTGAAAGGCGAAAGCCGCATCACCGCCAGCGCCGGGCAGGTGCGCCGCCTGTGGCTCGTCCCCGACGACCCGCCCGCCTATCCCAAAGCCATTCAAGCCATCCTCAACGCCGAATTAATCGTCGTCGGCCCCGGCAGCCTCTACACCAGCATCCTGCCCACACTGTTGGTGCATGACTTGGTACAAGCCATGCGCGCCAGCCCCGCCCTCAAGCTCTACGTCAGCAACGTCGCCTCGCAACCCGGCGAAACCGACAACTACACCTGCGGCGATCACGTGCGCGCCATCGAAGCCCACACCGGCGGAGCGCTGTTCGACCTGATCGTTTGCAACACCGAATACCTGGGCAAATACCCCGACCCGTCTGGTAAAACGCGTTGGGTCATCGCCGAACCAGAACTGGAAGAACACTATCCTGTTTACCGCGCCGATCTGATCAACCGCGAATACCCCTGGCGGCACGACTCCACCCGCCTTTCCCAGGTCATTATGGACGTGTACGAAGAGAGAACAGGTCCCCTCATTGATAAAATTTAGGGTATAATTAGAGGTTGATAAAAACAAGCACTTAAAAATTCTTATTATAGAATAAAGGAGATTTTATACTATGGCAACACGAATTGGTATCAACGGTTTTGGTCGCATCGGGCGGCAGGTCTTGAAAGCGATCATGGATTTTCACGGCAGTGAATTGGAAGTGGTTGGTCTAAACGACCTCTTCTCGCCGGAAACCAACGCCCACCTGTTTAAATACGACTCCAACTACGGCGTTTTCCCCGGCACGGTGGAAGCCAAAGACGGAAACCTGGTCATCAACGGCAAGACCATCAAAGTCTTCTCTGAGAAAGACCCCGGCAAACTGCCCTGGAAAGACCTGGGCGTTGACATCGTCATCGAGTCCACCGGTCAGTTCACCGACGCCAAAGGCGACCCCGAAAAGGGTAAAGCCGGCGCGCGCGTCCACATAGACCAGGGCGGCGCTAAGAAAGTCATCATCTCTGCCCCCGCCAAAAACGAAGACATCACCATCGTTTTGGGCGTCAACGACAGCCTGTACGACCCCGCCAAACACAACGTCGTCTCTAACGCCTCCTGCACCACCAACTGTCTGGCTCCCGCCGCCAAAGTGCTGCACGACAACTTCCGCATCGTGCGCGGCTTGATGAACACCATCCACTCTTACACCAACGACCAGCGCATCTTAGACCTGGCGCACAAAGACCTGCGCCGTGCCCGCGCCGCTGGCTTGAACATCGTCCCCACCACCACCGGCGCCGCCAAAGCCCTCGCCCTGGTCATCCCCGACCTGAAAGGCAAAGTGGACGGCTTGTCTCTGCGCGTGCCTACCCCCACCGTCTCTGTCGTAGATTTCACCGCCGAGCTAGAGAAATCCCCCACCGCCGACGAAATCAACGCCGCCTTCAAAGCCGCCTCCGAAGGTGCATTAAAAGGCATCTTGGGCTTCACCAAGGAACCGCTCGTATCTATGGACTTCAAAGGCGACCCACGCTCCTCCATCGTTGACGGTCTGTTGACCATGTGCTTCGGCGGCAATTTCGTCAAAATCATCACCTGGTACGACAACGAATGGGGTTACTCCGTGCGCACGTCTGACCTGGCAGCCAAGATGGCGAAATCTCTCTAACGTCTGCATCAAAAATCCAAAGCTTCCGAGATTCACATCCTCTCGGAAGCTTTGACAATATCCCAATAACATCCCTCACAAGGGATACAAGAAATAAATAAGGAAGGGGTTATGTTTAATAAAAAGACAATCAAGGATATTGATGTAAAAGGAAAACGCGTCCTGGTGCGCGTGGATTTCAACGTGCCGGTAAAAGAAGGCAAGGTGAAAGACGACACCCGCATCCGCGCCGCCCTGCCCACCCTGCAATACCTGCTCGACCAGGGCGCATCCCTGGTCCTGTGCTCGCACTTCGGGCGTCCAAAAGAAGGACCCGACCCGCAATTCTCCCTGCGCCCCGTGGCGGAATACCTCAGCGGACTGATGGGCAAACCGGTCGCTTTCGCAGACGATTGCGTTGGTCCTGTGGCAGAAAAAGCTGCCCAGGCGCTCAAGCCCGGTGACGTCCTTCTCCTGGAAAACACGCGTTTCCACAAGGGCGAGACGAAGAACGACGAAGCCATGTCACGCCAGTTTGCCGCCCTCGCTGACGTATACGTCAACGACGCCTTCGGCTCAGCCCACCGCGCCCACTGCTCCACCGAGGGCGTGGCGCATTTCCTGCCTGCCGTGGCGGGTTTCCTTATGGAAAAAGAAATCAAATACCTGGGCGAAGCCATCGCCAATCCTGCCAAGCCCTTCGTGGCGATTTTAGGCGGGGCGAAGATCTCCGATAAAATCGGCGTCATCCGCAATCTGCTCACCAAAGCCGATTACGTGCTCATCGGCGGCGGCATGGCAAACACCTTCTTCAAAGCACAAGGGCACGCCATCGGTGATTCCCTGGTGGATGCCGAAGCCCTGGACACCGCTAAAGAACTGCTCAAGGAAGGCGGCAGCAAACTGCGCCTGCCGGTTGACGTGGTCATCGCCCAGCAAATTGACAACAGCGCCGAGACAAAAGTGTTACCTGCTGGGGACATCCCCGACGGCTGGAAGATTTTGGACGTAGGTCCCAAGACCGTCGCCGAATACAGCGCCATCATCAAAAGCGCCAAGACTGTCGTCTGGAACGGACCCATGGGCGTATTCGAGACACCCATCTTCGCTGAAGGTACGTTTGGCATCGCCAAAGCCGTAGCCGCCAGCAACGCCACCAGCATCGTTGGCGGCGGCGACTCGGTCGCTGCCATCCAACAATCCGGTTTGGCGGATAAAATCACGCACATTTCCACCGGCGGTGGCGCCTCGCTCGAAATGCTGGAAGGGATTGTGCTGCCCGGCTTAGCCGCCCTGCAGGATAAGTAAACCTCTTTATCGTAACACAGACCAAACCCTGATTGGGGGCATTGACGGCAGAGTTGCTGACAATGCCCCCGGTTTTATTCCCCGCCCCCTGCCCTTGCCGATAGAGCCTACCTGGTCTCCCATCCAGGCGCCACCCCGTAAACTGAGTTTATCATCAAGGGACGCTTTGCCAAAGTCCCCTCGTCCATTTTACGTCCCAGGAAAACCCAAATGTGGTACAATCCAGGCATGAAACGCTGGCAATTGTGGCTGGGCATTCTGGTCAGCCTGGTATTCCTGTATTTCGCCTTGCGCGGCTTGCAATTTCAAGAAGTGTGGCAGTCCATGCAGAGCGCCAACTACTGGTGGCTCATCCCTGGCGTCATCGTTTACTTCATGGGCGTGTGGGCGCGCGCCTGGCGCTGGCATTACCTGCTGCGTCCCATCAAACCCATATCCACCCGCAAAATGTTCCCCATCGTCGCCATCGGCTACATGGGCAACAACATCTACCCCGCCCGCGCCGGAGAAGTGCTGCGCGCTGTCATCCTTAAGCGCCACGAGGGTGTGCCCGTTTCCGCCTCCCTGGCAACCATCATCGTCGAGCGCATTTTTGACGGTGTGGTTATGCTGGCGTTTATCTTCATCAATCTACCAGAACTCGCCCGTCTGACTCAGGGCGCCGGCGTAATCGGCAGCGCCAGCATCCAAAACATCGCCCTGCTCGGCACGCTTGCCTTCGGCGGTGCGTTGCTCGTCTTTCTGTTGGCTGCCATGTTTCCGGCGCGCACGCACAGCCTGGTAAATTTCTTCGTAGAGCGCTTTGCCCCGTCGCGTTTGCGCCCGCAAATTATGGGCGTCACGGCTCGGTTTCTGGGCGGGCTGGAGTCGTTACGTTCACCGCGCGAAGCCTTGATGGTCTTTTTGACCTCGGTCGTCATCTGGCTGTTCGAGACCGGCAAATACTGGTTCGTGATGCACGCCTTCCCCTTCCAGGTCAGCTTCTTCGCCCTCATGTTGATGAACGGCGTCGTCAATTTAGCCACCACCATCCCCTCCGCCCCCGGTTACGTGGGCACCTTCGACGCGCCGGGGATTGCCGTACTCGCCGCCTACGGGGTAAACAAAGCCATCGCCGCCAGCTATACGCTGGT
>CAZGDA010000123.1:0-6663 GCA_964524425.1 uncultured Anaerolineaceae bacterium
ACCAATCCCTCGGTTCCGGTAACTGGATGTTCCCGGGCTAGAACAACACCCATATTATATAAATAAAAACCCCGACAGAATGAATATCCATCAGGGTTAAATACATTTCTGCATTTTATAAGTGATAATGAAGTTCGCATTACCCAGCTTTTAGCGCGGCTGCTCTTTCGCGCACAATGCGCGTCAATTCTAATGCCTGTGGCAGCAGCTTTTGCGTGGTGGCGAGCACGCGTCTGCCGTGGCTGAACGGCGTGCCATCCCAATCTCCAAAATAACCACCAGCTTCTTTTAAAATAGGAGAGAGAGGAGCACAATCCCATACTTCTAAACCGTCATCGAGCATCAATTCTGCTCTACCGCTGGCGATCAGCATAAAACTATACGCATCCCCCCAGCCCATCTGGTGATATGTATGCTGCTTGATGTAATCCCACGCCGGTCTCAACAATTCCAGGTGCATGGCTTCAAAGAGCAAATACCCCTGTTTGAGCTGCTCCACAGCAGAAACGCGGCAAGGTCGTCCATTCCACCAACATCCCTCTCCTATTGCGGCGAAAAACATTTCGTCCACAGCAGGAAAATAAGCCGCCCCAACTTCCACGTTTCCCTCGATCTCCAAACCAATCAACACAGAATAATAAGGAAGTCCGCGCACAAATTGCTTTGTCCCATCTATCGGGTCAACCAGCCAGCGGTGAGTGGCGTGCTCACCGCCCTCCAGTCCATATTCTTCTCCCAGCACCGCGTGGTGGGGGTAATATTCCTTGACGCGCGCCCGAATCACCTGCTCCGAAAGTTTATCCGCTACAGTTACGGGGGAATTATCTTTTTTCATGTCCGGGCGTACACCCGTGCGAAAATATCCCAGAGTAGAACGTCCCGCCAGATACGCCGTCTCTACGGCAAAATCTAGCAATTCACGATACGATTCACCCATATTGCTCCACAAACTCCTTCGCCAGACAACGTGCTGCGCTTGCATCTTCGGCATTTAACACTTGGTCTGCCAGCTTTTGCGTTTCAGGCAGGCGCAGTTTACGCACCAACGCCTTCACGCGCGGAATGCCAGCTGGATTCAAGCTCAATTCGTCCACACCCAAACCGACTAAAACAGGCACAGCCAGCACGTCTCCCGCCAGTTCGCCGCACACTCCCACCCATTTGCCATTTGCGTGTGCTGCCTGAACTACCCGCTGAATCAGGCTCAACACCGCCGGATTCAATGCATCTGTAAGATACGCCAGACTGGGATTGCCACGCTCGGCAGCTAACGTGTATTGGGTTAAGTCGTTCGTACCAATACTGAAAAAGTCCACGTCCTTGGCTAATACAGGTGCAAGCAAAGCTGAAGATGGAATTTCCACCATAATTCCTGTTTCCACCGGGTAACGATGTGCTACCCCTTCACGCTCCAACGCCTCGTGCGCCTGCAGCAACGCCTGGCGCGCTTGCCGTATTTCTTCAAGCCCGGCAATCATCGGGAACATCACCCGTAAATTTGCTTCGTTTGCGGCGCGTAATATTGCCCGTAACTGCGTCTGGAATAAATCCGGGCGTTGTAAAGAAAGTCGCACTGCGCGCACACCCAGAAATGGATTTGCCTCAGGTGGCATTTCAACGTAAGGTAGCGGTTTATCACCGCCCACGTCTAACGTCCGCACCACAACGGGATGAGGCAATAACGTTTTACCAATATCGCGCATCGCTGTAAATTGCTCTTCTTCATTTGGTGGTGTCTGCCGCGTGAGAAATAGGAATTCCGTGCGCAACAAGCCCACGCCTTCGGCGCCATTTTCACGCGCTTTTTGTGCGTCTTTCAGGCTGCCTACATTCGCCGCCACTTCCACACGCTGCCCATCTTGGGTAAACGCCGGTTGTGTACTGGCTGCCAAAAGAGCCTGGCGTTCAGCCAGCCACACAGAACGCCGTTTTTCCAAATCCGCCTGCACTTCCTTAGAAGGCTCTATCCAATAAAACCCCTCAAACCCATTCAATCCAAACAGGGTTCCATCTGCCCGGCGTAAAACCTCATCTGGTATTCCGCTGATCGCGGGAATACCCAGCGAACGCGCCAGGATGGCACTGTGAGATGTTGTCCCTCCCATAACAGTAGCTATCCCCAACACCTTGGTTAAGTCCAACGTTGCTGTTTGTGTCGGAGTCAATTCATCTGCCACTAGAATCACCGCATGTGGCAATTCTATCATCTGTAAACCGACCTCGCCTGCCAGCGCGTATAGAACCTGGTTACCCACGTCCATAACGTCTGCCGAGCGTTGTTTAAGGTAAGGGTCGTCTAATCCAGCGTATTGCGCGGCGATATCTTTGACATTGTCGAACCAGGCTGCCGCAGCATTTTTATGGGCATCGAAAATCGCCAAGCGTGCCGCCTCCAACAAATCGGGGTCTTTCAAAATAAGCAAATGTGCATCAAAAATGGCTGCTTGTGCTTCCCCCAATCGCTGTGCGGTTTGCTTGCGTCGTTCTAGAATTGCCTGGTGGGTTTGCGCAATAGCCTGTTGTAGACGCTGCCACTCGGCAGGCGCATCCTCCACAATCGTATCAGGCACGGGCGGCAGGGGAGGCTGATAATGATAAAGCGCGGCAAGCGCAATTCCTTCAGCAATTGGGATCGCCCTCTGTGCCCCCACCGGCGCGGGGGCTAACGCTTTGCGTTCCAACTCCGGTTTGACTACCTCGGCGGCAGGTGGTGGCGTAGTGGACTCGCCAAAATTATCTTCAACAAGATGGCGTAATTTCTCCATTGCCGGGGTTGCCTGCGCCCCACTGGCAATTACCTTGATTTGATGTCCTTGCACCGCACCTAGCGTTGCCAATGCGTTTAAACTCTTGGCAGAGACGGGACCACGCCCGTTAGTCAAGTTAATCACCTGGATTGTAGCATCAAAATGCGCGGCTGTTTGCACAAACTGCGCCGCGGGACGGGCGTGTAATCCATACGTATTTCGGATATCCAACACCGCCTCCACAGCAGATTCTCCACTACCCGGAGGGGTTATCTCCGTAACCATTACCGGTGTCAATCCAGCAGAGTCTCCACCCAATTGTTGTAATTTGGGTAATAACGATTGCTGAGCTTCCAGGAAAGCAGTTTTTAAATCGCTGCCCATGCTGGCTTGCACACCTGCCGAGATCGCCCCCTCTACCAGCGCAGCCGGGCAGATCATTACTTTTTGACTTATTTCAGGCGGCAGCAAGTCCAACGCCATTTCAGCGCTCAAGACCGCGCTCCCCAAATCCATCAACACCAATACTCCATCCTCCCCTGCTACGGATTGGATGGCTTCCATAATTTCCAGAGCATCGGTGCCAAATTCTTGATGATCCTCACCTGCTCCACCAGAATACGCTATCGGCACATCTTTTGCAGCAGCAATAATCTGTTTCACCAAATCAGCCAGCGATTTTGCCAGCACTCTGCTATGACTGACGACGACAATTCCAATCATAACATTAACCAGCCGCTCCCCAAGCAGCAACGGCTGTCAACAGCCAGACCCCATACACCACTGACACAACTCCCACAATAACCATCAAAGTGTCAAGGATGCGCATCGTCCCACTACTCGGATTCATGTCTAAGATGATGCCGCGCAATCCTGTTAAGGAGTGGCTAACGACAAAAATCAAGAACAGCGCTTCCATAATCATCACGACCGGATTCTGGTAATATGCTACTACATCGGCGTGAGATAGCAACCCTTCAGGCGCCAGGAAATGATTCACCAGGAAGTGAATTAACAAAAGGACTATGACCAGTGCACCACTTACGATCTTTACCAACCACAGCCAGGAGCCTTCCCCTGCTTTGGGTGACGATTGTACGTTCATCATAACTTCCCTCCACTCCTACTCACGCCGTAAACATACGCACGGCAAAAATAATGCTGGCTATAACTGCAATAACCATCATACCGTAAAACATTTGTTTCTGGCGCGGCACACCCACGCCAAATGTAGTCAAAATGATGCGGATACCGTTCAAACCGTGGATAATACCCGCCACCACAACCAATAATTCACCAAAAAGCACAAGCGGGGTTTTCGCCAGTGCAATAAAGCTATCATATGCCTCAGGTCCCTGGGCAAGCTGTCCTAGAATGATCAAATGTAAAAACAGATACAGCGTCAAACCCAAGCCAGTGATGCGATTGAGAATAAACGCCCAGGTACCGGGCTGGCGGTTGCGTGGGTCGAACCAGCTCAATACATCAATTACCGTATTATTCTTCTGTATAGACCGCATGGTTATATACTCTCCTTCATACCTTCTGCACGAAAGTCCTATTTTGCCTGTCCAAAAAATTTACGAATCCGATAAGCGATGATCTGTCTGCGCAGATCCATTATCCGCCATCCAGGTTCCACGTTGGATGGGCAAACTGCCGAACACTCATACGCGCTATGACAGCGCCATACACCTTGTGCGCTATCAGCCTTGTCTAATTCTGCCGGTGTCTCTCCATTTATACATTGTAATTGTATCGCCGCCAAAACAGCCGGGCCTAAATAATCTCCCGCCGTACCTGCAACCGGGCAGGCGCTGATACACAAACCGCACTCGATACAATCCCCCAAACGATATTCTTCTTGCGCCTTTATTTCATTCGACCGTGCAATACTATCTGAAACCGTTGGCGCTTCAGCAAGGGAATAAACTTGTTTTGCACCGGCACCTTCCATGCGTGAATATAATTTTCCCAGGTCTGGCACAAGGTCACTTACCACTTCAAAATTCCGCAATGGCTCAACAAGGATCGTACCGCCATCATGGGTTACATCGCGTATCGGTGTGATGCACGTTAGTTTTTCTACGCCATTCACGCGCATCCCGCACGCGCCGCACACTGAATGGTGGCAGGCGTGTTGAAACGATAATGTGCGGTCTTTATACGCCCAAATCCGTTCCACACCATCCAAAACGTATTCGTCTGGATCAACCTCCATCATAAATTCATCGTAACGCGGCGGTTGCCCCTCTTTTTTACGGTATACAATAAACTTTACATTCCACTTACTTTGACTCATAGCCGCATAGCTCCCTTCTCATGTTCCATAGCATAGGGATAATAAGAACTCCCTGACAAGTATCTCAATCTGGCAACGCATAAAACTGGCGATACGATAACAAAGGTGTCTCTTTGGTTACACACCCCGCCGTAACTCCCATTTTCTGGCACACCATGTCTGTTACTTTTTCCGCCATCATTCTTAATGTTGTCGCTTTACCACCTGTAATGGTAACCAAGCCTTCTACACCGTCAATCTCCTTATGGTCATAACACTTGAAGGTGCGCGCCACACTCCGCCCTGCACCACCTCCTACCAAAGGACGTGTAGCAACATACGCGCCACGTTCTTTTGTGTTACGTAAAGCAGGGATCAAATCCGCACCCCTCTCCAACATAAGTTTGACGTGGTCTGGATTTACAGGCACGTAGTCCACTTCCGTAACCTCATAAGAGGTCGTCCCTACCACCATCATCCGTCGCTGTGTCAGAATGATATCCCCGTCTCCCGGTGCATTCAAACGATTTATTGTCCGCTGAGTCAAGCGCTTATCATAAGCAACCATAACACCCGGCGTTGGTTTCACCGGCACGTCTGCACCAGCCATGCTTGCAATTTCTCCTGCCCATGCACCGGTAGCATTCACAACTACATCCCCGCGTATTTCATAGCGAGTATCGTTATTACGATCCCAAACTTTAATCCCCTCAACGTTTTTCTGTCCGTTTATAATGAGATCAGTTACTTCTGTATATAACTTGAACTTGGCGCCGTTCTTCTTTGCGGTGGCACTAAAAGCCAATGCAAGGCGCAGCGGATCAAACGTACCGTCAGGCACGATGAATGCCGTGATCAATTTTGGATTCAAATTCGGTTCAAGCTCAAGCGCCTTTTTCGCGTTTATTTCCTCAATTTCTATACCACATTCTTGAGTACCTTTTATAAAGGCATCTCGATATGCCATATCACTTTCATCAATGCCCACAAATAACCCAGGACCTGGTTCAATCACTTGAGGCACGATTTTCCGCAGAATTCGGTTTTCCTCAATGCACTCCACGGCTGACTCATGGTCTTTTACAGCGTATCTACCGCCACAATGTAATAATCCATGAGTACGACCCGACGTACCACTCACAAGCGCTCCACGCTCAACCACAGTTACATCAAAACCGCGCAACGCCAAATCATGCGCGGTTGCAACGCCAGTAAACCCGGCACCGATGATTATTGCATGTGGTTTTCCCATTCTTTTTCTCTCCCTTTACAGATAGTTTTACCTGCGCAAGATGTATCGGTTAAGTACATAAAATACAATTGCAACCACCCAAATACTGGCGCCAAAGCCTAAGCCGTATACCAATCTTTCCCAAATGGGCATTTGTGGATTACCCTGCACAACAACCAGAATAACCATTGCCAGACTTAATATTGCAACAATAATAATGGCACTGCGCATCGAAATCCATGGATCAGACAGGCTAGGCGCCGCTTTCCCCTCTTCATTGAGGATTTCAACGTCTTGTTTTTTATCTTTTCTTCTCGGCACGATACCTCTCTATTCTACCTATCAATTATAATCGAATTTCCTAAATTAAAAAGAAAAAATCCGTCCTTTACCGGGCATGAAGT
>CAZGDA010000124.1:0-6642 GCA_964524425.1 uncultured Anaerolineaceae bacterium
ACGCTCGCGCCCGTCCGTCTGCCTTTGTTGGGTTTTAACTACTTGCGCAAGCGAATCAAGCGGCGGAGAGCAGGTCTTTTACGCCTGCCACGCCGTAAGCCACGCGATTGACGAGCGTATCTTCTGCCTGAATCTGGTTGACGTAGGACTGGTAGGTGTTGTAGATGTCGCTGAGGTTCTTCACCTGTTGGCTAGAAACGTCCAGCGGCTCTTGTATGGCGCTTTGCGACTGCTGCTCTGATTGAAGCTTTTCATCCAGTTGCGGCGCGCCAGCGGCGCCCTGATTCCGGTTGACGTCCGGTCTCGAAACCAGGTTCTGGTTATCGAGGTTGGGCAGTGAATTATATACGTTCTGGGGACCCTGTATCATCATATCCCACTCCTTAATAGAACAGATGCCTACTACCAGCCACTCCGATAGGCTACGCTGAATAAATTATACCTTAATACTCTACGATTTGCAAGTAAATTTTTTGCAAATTTTTGAAAATTGCAATACTCACAAGCATAAAAATCGCGTAAAAATATTTGCTGTTCTGTTAAATAAAACGTGGAACAGCCTACAAAGAATATGGTACAATATTCGTACCATGATGGAATATACGATTCGCGTATTAAGTACGCCTGCCGAGATGAAGGCGGTAGAAGACGTGCAACGCCACGTGTGGGCTGGGGATGAGACCGAGATTGTGCCGGCGCACGTTCTGCTGGCAGCCGTGCACAACGGAGGGCTGGCTATCGGTGCTTACCCTCCTGCGTCCGCCGAGGCTGGTGCAGCCGCCCCGGAACTGGCTGGTTTTGTGTTTGGCTTTCCCGGCATTGATTTTTCATCCGGCAAACCTGTGCCCAAGCATTATTCACACATGTTAGCCGTGCTGCCAAACCACCGCGACCAGGGGTTGGGCTTCATCCTCAAGCGCGCCCAATGGCAGATGGTGCGCCACCAGGGGCTGGAACGCATCAACTGGACGTATGACCCCCTGCTCAGCCGCAACGCCCACCTGAACATCGCCCGCCTGGGTGCGGTGTGTAACACCTATTTGCGCAACGAATACGGCGAGATGCGCGACGTGCTGAACGCTGGTGATCAGTCGGACCGCTTTTTTGTGGATTGGTGGGTCAACTCACGCCGCGTTGACCGCCGCTTGAGCCGCCGCGCCCGCGCCAGCTTAGACCTGGCGCATTTCCTGGACGCCGGCACTCCCATCCTCAACCGTTCTCACCTGGGGGAAGATGGGCTGCCTCTGCCAGACCTCAACGCGCACGTTCCCGACCAAGACGTGCCTTTGTTGCTGCTCGAAATTCCTTCCGATTACTTATATTTACGTTCCGTCCAGCCTGCTCTGGCGCTGGAATGGCGCCTGCACACGCGCGCCCTGTTCGAGGGCTTGTTTGCCCAGGGCTACCTGGTGACGGATTTTATTTTTATGCCCGGCACGTACCCGCGCAGTTTTTACGTTCTCAGCCACGGGGATAAGACCCTGGAATGAGGGAGGAGAAGTAGACCATGGACGTCGTACAACAATTTCTTCAAAAACTTGGCAGACAGGAACGCAAGACTATGCTCTCCCTCAACAGCCCGCTTGAAATTCAGGCGTACCTCGATTCTATTCCATACAGCGCCGAAAACGCCAATCGTTGCCCTCTACGCGTATTACAGGACGGTCAGGCGCATTGTTTAGACGGCGCCTTGCTGGCTGCGGCGGCTTTACGTCGCCTGGGATATCCACCGGTGGTGGTGGACCTGCTGCCTGACGACGGACGCGACGACGATCACGTGCTGGCTATCTTCCGACGCAACGGTGGGCTGGGCGCGCTGGCAAAATCGAATTTTGTCGGGCTGCGTTATCGCGAACCGATCTATCGTAACCTGCGTGAACTGGTGATGTCTTATTTCGAGGATTATTTCAACCTGCACGCTGAAAAAACCCTGCGCGCCTACACATACCCAATTGATCTAAGCACGTTGGATAAAACCGGCTGGATGTGGAGTGACGCCGGCGCAGACGCGGTGGAAAAACGCCTGTGGAAGGCGCGCCCGCGTCCGCTTATGTCGGAGGCGATGATCGCTGAACTCGCGGCGGTGGACAAGCGCGCCTACGACGCCGGTTTTTTAGGCACGGATTGGTCCGGGTTATACAACCCCACTTCGCCGCCCGCCTGACGGGTAAGCCAGCCGCGTCGTTTTTTTTCAGTTTTTCATTTAAAGGAGTGTGGGAGGGTTCACTTCCACGAGCACGTCTTTCAACTGCCGGCCACGTAGCAGGGCGAGTGGGTTTGACCCGCGCAGGATGATCTGCCAGCGGAACAGGCGCGCCGTGCGCTCGAAATAACACGGCACGGGACCGATCATCTCGATGGCAGATTGTCCGCTCTCAGTTATCCAGGCGGATATTTGCGCGCCAAGCTGGCGGCTGTTCTCTTCGGCTTTGCGGGCGTCGGTGTGGTGCAGTTCCAGGCGCACCAGGTTAGCAAAAGGCGGATAGCCGAGCTGACGGCGGTAAGCCAGCTCGCGTTGATAGAAGTCCGGATAACTGTGGCGCGCCGCGGCTTGAATGACGAAATTATCTGGCTGAAAGGTCTGCAAGACCACTGCGCCGCCCAGCGGGCTGCGTCCGGCGCGCCCGGCGACCTGGGTGAGGAGTTGAAAGACGCGCTCTCCGGCGCGGTAATCGGGCAGGTTCAGCCCCACGTCTGCCAGCACCACGCCCACCAGCGTTACCAGCGGCAGGTCCAGCCCCTTCGCCAGCATTTGCGTGCCGATGAGCACGTCTGCCTGATGATTGAGGAAAAAGTTAAGCAGGGCGTCGTGGGCGCCCTTCTGACGCGTGGTGTCCCAATCCCAACGCAGGGTGCGCGCCTGGGGGAACATCTGGCGCACTTCCGCTTCCACTTTTTGCGTTCCGGCGCCGTACTGGCGAATTTGCGTGCTGCCGCATTGCGGGCAGGTTTTAGGCATTTTTCGTTCGTATTTACAGTAGTGGCAGCGCAGAGGCAGGTCGCGCGAACTGGCGCCTTTTTCGTATCCCCAGGTGATATCGTGATACGTTAGCGGCACGAGGCAATTGGGGCAGCGTAACACGTAACCGCAGGCGCGGCAAAACACGTAGGTGGCGGAGCCGCGCCGGTTGAGGAATAGAATCGCTTGCTGCTGATTTTGCAATACGCTTGCCAGGCTGCTTTGCAGGCGGAGGCTGAAGATGGAGCGGTTGCCGGCTTTTAATTCCTGGCGCATGTCCACCACTTCAACGGGCGGCAGGGCAATCGTTTCGGCTTGCTCTTCCAAGGGTTGGTAACGCGAAACGCCGCCGGTGTGGCGGACCTGCGCCTGAAGCACCTGGCGGTGCCCCAAGATACGCTGCGGCAGGCTTAACAATTGCCATTCGCCTTGTTCGGCGCGGTAATAACTGGCGACATCCGGGGTAGCCGAACCCAACAAACAAACCGCTCCGGCGGCGCGCCCATACGCCAGGGCAGCCTGGCGGGCGTCGTAGGCGGGCGGAATTTCCGCCTGGTAATACGAATCGTCGTGGCATTCATCTACAACGATCAACCCCAGGTGTGCAAAAGGGGTGAAGAGGGCGCTGCGCGCCCCCACTACAACCGAGATCGCGCCGGCGCGCGCCCGCCGCCAGGTGTCGTAACGCTCACCTTCAGAGAGTTTGGAATGAATCAAACCCACCTGCGCCGCAAAGCGCGCCACAAAACGCCGCACGGTTTGCGGGGTGAGCGAGATCTCGGGGACGAGCACGATTGCCTGACGCCCCTGGCGCAGCACTTCCGCCACGGCGTGCAGGTAAATTTCCGTCTTGCCCGAGCCGGTTACGCCGTGCAGAAGCAGCGGAGGAATGGAGGCGCTGTGCGCGTTGCCAAACTGCGCCGCACAATGCGCCTGAACCTGTTTCCAGATTTGCGCCTGTGCCTGGGTCAAGGGAGGCGGCTGGCTGATGGTGGGCGTTAGACCTGCCAGCGGGTCTCGGTACGTCTCTTCCTCGCCAAAGGCAATCAAGTTTAGGCGCGCCAGGGCGTTCAAATCGTCCGGTGTGGCGTGTTGACCGTGCGCGGCGCATTCTGCGTGCAGCCAGGCAACGTCCACCTCGCCGGCTTCGTGCAGCAGAAAACGCAGCATGAGCTGGCGGCGCGGCAAGGCTGGCGTGTTTTTTTTGCCAAGCAGGGGCATGGCGGCTTCGGCTTCCTGGGGTGTGCAAATCAGGCGCACGGTGCGCTTTTTTTTTGGATGAAGGGCTGGTTCCGGCAAGACTGGCTGGGCGGTAAGCACGCCCATCTGAACCAGCTTTTGCGCCGCGCTGCGCCAATCGCGGCGCGGCAGGGCGCGTTCCAACTGTCTACCGCGCAGCGCCCCGCGCTGGCGCAACTCTTCCAGCAGGCGGCGTTGCGTATCGCTCAACAGGCTGGCAGGCGCCTGGGCTGGCTTTTCGTCTATCAGGGTGTAAAGCGTGTCCGATAGTTTGCTCAAGCCTGGCGGCAACATCAAATTCAAACAGGCAGCCAGAGAAGTGAGGCTTTGGGCGGCAAGCCACTCCGCCAGGGTGATTTGCGCTGCGGTTACCACCGGCTGGCTATCCACAAGCTGGATAACGGGGCGCGTCTCCGGCGCGGCAGGTTGTTCGATGCGCCGCAACACCACCCCTTGTACGGTCTGCTTCCCAAAAGGCACGGTAACCAGGTGCCCGCTGTTTACCTGTCCTTGCAAGGCAGGCGGGAGGTGGTAATCAAAGACGCTGGTAACCTGGGGGACGTTGACGGCAATTTGTACGTATTCTGGCATGGCTTAACCCGCGGCGCGGTTTAAAATACGCTGGCAAAACAAAGTCAACCCCTGGGAGGGCAGGCGTTTTTGTCCAAAATCCCACTCCTTCCACGCCGTCCAGATAGACTCTGGCGTGAAGCGTCCCTCGCCGTCCGCCTTGGCGCGCAGCACAGCCAGCATATCGTCCAGGCGGGCGTCTCCCTTTAACCAGGGGAAGCGGGTGAGCACGTCCAGCACGTGTACAAGGTCATACCAGACCAGGGGCGCTTTGAGTTTGCAAAAATCTGTGCCCATGAAGAACATGTAGGGGTGTTCCTGGCTGCGGCGTTGCCAACAAGCAAGCAGGGATTCAGCCGCCAAGTGGGCGGAGGGGTGCTGGCGCCATTCCGCCTGGGTAGCGAGCGTTTTTAACATCAACAAGTTGACGTACGGGCAGGGGTCGTCCTTGCGCCCCGGGCCGCGAAACTTGCCCCCTTCAGGGGCGCCGGCGCAGGGAAAGCCGTTTTGGCGCACCAGCGCGTGCAAGACGTCCAGGGCAGCCTGGACGCGCTCATCCTTCCCTAAGCCGAGGCGGGAGAGGATGAATATCCACAGGGGCGCGTCGCACAAAACCCAGTGAAATTCGTCTTTGCCGGTTCCCCCGTAATGGACAGAAATATTCATCAAGGTCTGAAAAACGCCATCTGGCGAGCGGTGCGCCAAGATGTTTTTAACGACGTCGCGCATGTGTGCATCGTCTGCGGTTAGCCCCACTTCAGCCAGGAAAGACAATTTATGCAAGGGGTGTGCGGCGCTTTTGTGGCTGTTCAAGGGAGTGATGTGCAGATTGGCGAGGTCTGCCACCAGCCCTTGGATGAGAGGGTCAGCAAGCATTCTGGCGCGCGCCTGCTGGACGTCGGGGTGATGGGCGGGTTGGTTGAGCAAGTCTTGGCGGGTGAGATATTCCACCCACGCTGCACCTTCCAGAAGCCATTCGACGTGTTTTTCCATA
Source organism: uncultured Anaerolineaceae bacterium (assembly GCA_964524425.1). GTDB lineage: Bacteria > Chloroflexota > Anaerolineae > Anaerolineales > DRKV01 > JBAXBF01. Next base: position 5,763 of record CAZGDA010000124.1, read on the forward strand.
GCTAAGTCGCCTCCCTAACCACTTAGGCGCATGTGCTTGAGGGTTTCCCGCGCCACGGGGTTGACGGAAAAGAAACCGTTCAACATCTCACAGGCGTCAAACTCAGCACATTCCGCACAGGTGGAAAAGCCTTTTTGGCGGCAGCAGGTGCGCATTGGGCACGCCGTGCAGCCGATGAACAACGCCCCATCGTGCGCCGCACAGCCGCCGCAGTGCATGTCCTCCACCGTTAAGGCGTCTTTGGGGAGGTATGCGGCGTAAAGGGACGACCACTCCAGGGCGGTTTTTTCTTTTAGAGCGTGGTCGTGGGTGCGCGTGGCGACCAACACGGGGCAGATTTCGCAATCCAATCCGCAGCAGGCAAGCAGCATAATTTTTCCTCAACGTACGGGATTATATCATCTCAACCCCGCTTTAAAGTCATTCCACCGTGAAATCCAAAACGCGTTCGAGTTGCTCGTTCACGTACACTTCAACACGGTAGAGACCCGGCAGCCAGGTCGTGGTAGTTTCAATGTGAAATTCGATGTGGCGCGTGTCGTCGGTGGATACCTCGTCGAAGCCGATCACTTTATTACAGGGTTCGCCTTCGCCAACGTTGGTGGCGTACCAGATCACCTGGAAATTTGTGTTTGCCGGGGCTTTGTTGGAGGTTACAACCAGGTAAAACACGTCCTCTGTTGTGAATACGTCTGTGGGGTCCACCGGCGCGACGGTCGCAGGGTCAACCGATTTTGCCAGGGTGGCGTCCATGATGAAACCGGAGGAGGTGAGCGGCGGGATGGCGGGATTGCATTCGTCCACTGGCGCAGGAGCCTGGGCTGGTTCTTCCTTTTCAACGGGTGTGGGATCGGGCGCCTGGGGGGGAGGAGCGGGAGTG
>CAZGDA010000125.1:0-6368 GCA_964524425.1 uncultured Anaerolineaceae bacterium
CATGGTGTACCGCTCTTCGTAGGTTTTGCCGGCGTCGTCGTTGTAGGTAACCTTAACGACTGAAGAAACGACAGATTTGGTGCCCAGGTCTTTGTTGACCAGCATTGGTTGTGAAACGGGTAGCTGGTTGCCTGCACCGAGACGGGAGACATTGTAAACCCCAACAGTTTCCACCGGGAAAAAGTCACTGCCTTCAAAAGTAAGAGCAACGTTCATGGCGTTAATTTGTCCTGTGTTGGACACAATAAATGTGAGTGTGAAAGGCTGCCCAGGGATAAGCAAGCCGATGCCGGTTTCGTAATTTTGGAGGGTGATGAAGGGGCGCCGAAATTCCGTAGGCGCAGGCATGTAGGTTGCGGTTGGATAGGTTGGAGAAGCCTGAAAGGCAAGGATATAGGATTGGTTATAGGAAAGGTTATTCTCGTCAGTACAGGAGACTTGCACCGGCACAGAGGGCATGGAACTGAGGTTGTTGTTTGCAAGCATGGGCTGCTGAATTTGGACGGATGCGCCGGTATCCAGGAAAGGAATGGTGTGCACGCCGCCATTGCGCACCGGCAGAGCATCGGAACTGTTTGAAAAGCTGACGACAAGGTTGTATGCGGGCGACTCGCCAGTGTTGGCGATGGTCATGGTAATGGTGAATTCTGTGCCTGGCTGAATGATGTCGTAATCGGAATGGTATTCCTGAATGACGATAAATGGTCGGTCGAGACTGGCAGGTGTGGGTGTGAGCTGGGTAGGAGCTACGGTCGGTGTTCCAAATTGAGGAGTGTGGGTTGGATAGGGTGTGTAGGTCGGGGCAGACGTAGCCGTATGTATCGTGCTCGTAGCAGATGACGTGGCAGCAAATTGCTGGGCGCGGGCAGGAAGAACAGCTACTGCTCCCGTTATTGCGAATATACATACCCAAAGGCAGATTAAGACGAAACGTGTTTTCATAAACCCATACCTTTTCTTTGCTAGGATTAGAAATATCCAATCCATATAGTGCAATTCTTATGCCAGGTGAAGGGTTTGATGATTTCGTGAGTTATCGTGCGGGTCTTTCTCCAAAGATACGCGTGCCGATGCGCACAATGTTTGCGCCTTCTTCAATGGCAATTAAGTAACTGTCACTCATGCCCATAGAGAGGAAACGCAATTTTTGGGGAACGTTTGGGATGGCGTTAAGTTGTTCAAAGAGGAGGCGGGTTTGACGGAAATAGGGGCGTAAGTCTTGTGGGTTTTCACACAGAGGTCCCATCGTCATAAGCCCTTGCACCTGGACGTGTTCCAGGGAGGCGAGGGATGTAAAAAGCTCTGGCACAGCTTCGGGGAAGACGCCGCTTTTGTTTTCTTCGCGGGCGCTGTTCACTTCAATGAGGATGGGAGTTGTTTTCCCCAGAGCAGCGCTGCGACGATCCATCTCTTGTGCCAGGGCAAACGAGGCAACGGTTTCGATGACGTCGAATAAGCGCACGGCGGGTTGGGCTTTGTTGCGTTGAAGATGACCGATGAGATGCCAGGTGGTGGCAGCACGTAATGCGGGGGAAATTTCAGCGCTCATTTTTTGGCATTCTTGAACGTAATTATGTCCCACGTGGGTGATTCCAGCCTGAATAGCGGCTTCTACTTCGGCGGTGGTGCGCGTTTTGGCGGCGGCTACCACGGTTATGGAAGGCGGAATGCTTTCCAGGATGAGGCGAACCGAGTGGATAATCGCGTCAGCGTGCGGGTGCATGGTCCGTCACTCTCCCAGCATGGAGCCAAACAGGGTTTCGTAGGCGCAGGCGGTGGCAGAAGGGCTGAAACGTTGAATAATTTCGGCGGGATCGCGGCGATAATGGGTGTGGTTTTCTAAGATCTTGAGCAGGTTTTCGGTGAGGCTGCGCGCATCCCCTACTTCAGCAATTTCACCCATGCCGGTCATGCGCACAGGCTGGCGCACACCTGGAAGGTTGGAGGCTACCACCGGTACGTTGTTCATCATGGCTTCGATTTGCACCAGACCAAACGACTCGGTTGAGTTTAGACTGGGAACGACCAACACGTCTAAATTGGGATAGAAGGCTGCCATTTCCTGCGGGGTGAGGATGCCAAGAAATTTCCAGTGCCCTTTTTCTTCGTAATTGCGAATACGCGGGATCAAGCGCTGGTAATAGGCTTCTTCTCCGAGTACGTCTTTGTATTGCCCGGCGAATAAAACGGTTGCATTCGGAAAGCGCGAGAGAATTCCAGGCAGGCTGTCGAGGAGGACCTGGACGCCTTTTTCGGCGGCAAGGCGGGCAGCCATGCCGATGACGGGGGAGTCGTTTCTACGTCTGAGATGGAGTGAGCGCGCCAATTGTTCGACAGCATGCGGTGCGGCTTGAAGGTACTCGACGGGGGGGGGGGATGATGTGTACTTTTGAGGCGTGGCTTCGAAGATAAGGGGAATGGTCGGCGAAGTCCTGCGTGTACGTAACGATTTTATTGGAGTTGAAAGCCGCCAGGTGATTCATGCCATGTACAACCAGGTTGACGAAGGAGTTGAAAACGCCGGGGGGTAGTTTCAAGTCGCAATGATAGGTGATGATGGTTGGTTTTCGTAATAACCTGCCGCGCATGGCAATACCGGCGGCGTCAAACTGGGGCAGGTGAAGGTGAACAACGTCGTGTTCGGCGACGAGTTTTGTGGCAAGCCAACCGAAGGTAGGCATGATGACGCCTTTGGATATGCGGAATAATACCGGGGCGCGCATTATGCAAACCCCATCCTGCACTTCCGTGGAAGGCGTGTTGGGATTGAAACGCGAGGTCAGCACGGTTACATCGTGTCCGTGTTTTACCAAGGCTTTAGAAAGGCGCTCGACGTAAATGGTCAATCCGCTGGTGTGTGGGCGATAGTAGGTTAAGACGATGAGGATGCGCATTAGCGAAACAATCCTTTGTTTTCCATTACCCAATGATAGAGCCGGGTAATCCCTTCTTCAACTCCAATGGTAGGCTGCCAGTGGATGTGTTCACTGGCTTTGCGAATATCGGAGATGTATACAGGCTGGTCGCCGGGGCGCCATTCACTTGACGATGTGGGAATGGAATGACCAAAAAGGCGTTCGAGAAGCGGGCGAAATTCCAGCCAGATCGAGAGGGTGTTGTGAATACCGCCGCCAATGTTGAACACCTGTCCGGCGGCGGAGGAAATATTGGATAAAGCTGCATCGTAGGCGTTCAGCAAATCATCTACGTATAACACGTCGCGCACCTGTTTGCCGTTGCCGTAAATTGTGATTGGGCGTCCGCTGGCGACTGCGATAATGAACCAGGCAATCCAACCCTGGTCTTCGATGCCGAACTGGCGTGGTCCGTAGATACAGGACTGGCGTAAAACCACAGTGGGCAGCCCGTAAATGCGGGAATAATCACGCACGTATTGGTCTCCGGCGCCTTTTGAACAACCGTAAGGGGAATGAAAATCCAGGGGATGGGTTTCAGAAATTCCGTAGGGAAAATCGGCGTAGCGATAGCGGGTGGTATCTTCAACGACGTGAACGTCTTCCATGCCGCCGTAGACTTTATTGGTGGAGGCGTAGAGAACAACGGGGTTGCGCCCGGAGAGACGCGCAGCTTCGAGGAGGTTAAACGTCCCCAGAGCGTTTTGTTCAAAGTCTTGGCGCGGGTGGCGAACGGAGGTGGTTACGGCGACCTGCCCGGCAAGATGGACGATGACGTCGGCGGAGCGGACGGCGGCAGTCAGCAATGCCGCATCACAAATATCACCGGGGATGAGGTCAAATGAATTATCCCCGTGGGTTTCTTGCAGCCATTTAAGGTTTGACGAGGCGCCGGCGCGGGAGAGATTATCGTAGATGGTAACTTTCTCGCGGCGCGCTAAAAGACGGTGAACGTAATTTGAGCCGATAAAACCGGCACCGCCAGTAATGAGATAGTGTTTTCTCATCATCTATATCCTTTATTCGACAAGTTTAGCGGCTGATGACCTGGCGATATAAATGCCCGAGGGATTCGCCTTCGCGTACCAAACCAAAGATGCCGAAGAGTATTGTCATCAGGTAATAAAGCGCATGCGCAACCAGGGCAAACGCCAAAGCTGTGGAAGCGGGGATGCCAAAAATAGCTAATGCGCCCACGTAAGATGCTTCTAGAACACCGATACCGCCGGGGGAGGAGGGCACTGCCACACCCAGGGAGGCGATCCCTACGGCGAAGATGACCCATAGCCAGGAGACTTGCGGGATAAATGCGCTGAGAACCAGATAGACTTCAACGACGGAGAATACCCAGCATAGTGCAATCCAACCAAGAGTGCGCAAGAAGCGCATGGTGTCGGTCAGCACTGCCAGTCCGTCCAAGAAGGCGTCCAACCGCCCACCAATAATGCGAGCGACAATATGCCAGCGTTCGGCGAGAGTGTGCAACCAGTTTGTGAGGGCGAGTCGGTTGCGGGCGATCAGGTGGAGGGCGACGAGACAGGCGAGCACGATTACGGCAATGGTTAAAGCAATTGGCTGCGCCCAGGCGGCTGATTCCCCTGCAACGGTGGCAGCAACGACGAAAGGCAGGCTGCCTAACAAGATGCTGACGAGAATAAGCATGTCGAACGTGCGCTCGATGAGGATGGTAGAGGCAACTTCCCAAAAGCTGATGTTGTTGGTTTGTTTCAAAAGCAGGGCGCGACCGATTTCCCCTGCCCGAAAAGGAAAGATGTTATTGAGGAGGTAACCTATGTTGATTGTGAAGAACAACCTGTTGAAAGGCACTTTTTCCTGGAGCAATGTGCCCCACCCCATACTGCGACAGGCGAGAGCAAGAATGAAAGCGATTATCGCCGGGGGTAAGTAAATGTAATTTGCGCCGCGCAAAGCACTGAGTACCTGGCGTAAATCGGCAAAGTAGAACACGATTCCTAAGGCTATCAGACTGATCAGAATGCCCAACAGGGTGCGCTGCCAATTGAATTTTTGCGGCTGAGTGCGTGTTTCCATAAACAAATCCATAGCGAGAGCAATGAACCTCAATAAAGAATGAGGTTAAGCTGCACGGGTTCAGGATTCCTCCTCGCCGAGTCTAAGGACAGCCAGGAAAGCATCCTGGGGGATTTCTACTGTACCGACCATTTTCATACGTCGCTTGCCGCGTTTTTGTTTTTCAAGTAATTTCTTTTTACGGGTGATGTCACCGCCGTAACATTTGGCTAAGACGTCTTTACGCATGGATTTAACGTTAGCACGCGAGATGATGCGCCCGCCAGCGGATGCCTGAATGGCGACGTCAAATAACTGGCGCGGGATGAGGCGCTTAAGTTTGGACACCAACGCCTGTCCTTTGTGGTAGGCGTCGTCGCGGTGGACGATGGTGGCAAGTGCATCAACCGGGTCACCATTCACAAGAAGCTCTAACTTGCACAGGTTATCCATGCGGTATTCGCCAAACTGGTAGTCCATAGAGGCGTAGCCGCGGCTGCGAGATTTTAGTTGGTCGAAAAAGTCTACGATGAGTTCTGAGAGAGGAATATCGAAATTAAGTTGGACGCGGTTGGGGGCGGGATATTCCTGACCCAGAAAGATGCCACGCCGCTGGGTAACGAGTTCCATGATTGCACCGTAATAATCCGTGGGGGTGAATAACTGCACTTTCATCCAGGGTTCACGGATTTCGGCGATTTCTGCCTCATCGGGGAGCTTGGCAGGCGAATCAATGAGGATGTTTGCGCCAGTGCGCATGATCACTTCATATTCAACGGATGGAGCAGTTACGACGATGTCCAGGTCGTATTCCCGTTCCAGGCGTTCTTGGATGATTTCCATGTGGAACATACCCAGGAAGCCGCAGCGAAAACCGAAATTTAGCGCCTGAGATATTTCTGGTTGATAGGAAAGTGAAGCGTCGTTGAGTTGAAGTTTTTCCAGGGCTTCTTTCAGGTTTTCGTAATCGTCGTTTTCGACGGGATAGATGCTGGCGAAGACCATCGGTTTGGCTTTTTTATAGCCTGGCAGAGGCGCGGGGGCGGGATTGGAAGTCAGGGTGATGGTATCTCCCACGCGACACTCGCGCACCGTTTTAAGCCCGGTGGCGACGTAACCGACTTCACCTGTGGATAATTCCTTGGTTGGGCGCATGGCGGGTGAGAAAATACCGATTTCGACTGGTCTCAATTCCGTAGCAGTGGACATAAGTTTGAGTATGTCTGTGGTGGTGAATTTGCCATCAATTACGCGCAGGTAAGCAATGACGCCTTTGTAGGAATCGTAATGCGAGTCAAAGATAAGGGCGCGCAAGGGGGCGTCTGGGTTGCCTTTGGGGGGCGGGACTTGCTGGACGATGGCTACCAGCACTGCCGGGACGTTTCTGCCATCATTGGCAGAAATACGCAAGATGCTTTCGGC
>CAZGDA010000126.1:0-2838 GCA_964524425.1 uncultured Anaerolineaceae bacterium
TCTCGGCTCGATTGACATCGTGCTGGGAGAAACAGACCGTTAACAGGCGCTCAGAAAAGGGAGTTTGAACATGTACGGAAAAGGAATAATCGAAGGTCTGGGAATCACGCTCAAACGTTTCCTGGATACGTATATTGACGATTTCAAACGCGGTAAAAAACGCTACCACACCCAGGAAGGTATTGCCTACCGCAGCAGCACAGAAGTATCCGGTGCCTTTACGGTGCAATATCCCGAAGAGAAAGTCCCCGTGCCAGAAGAATTTCGCTTCGTTCCCTTCCTCATCTATGAAGAGCAAGCCGACGGCACACGCAAAGACCGCTGCACTTCCTGTGGCATCTGTTCTAAAGTCTGCCCGCCGCAGTGTATCTGGATTGTGCGCACTACTGACCCGGAAACAGGCAAGCCTATCCCTGCCCCGGCAGAATTCTACATTGACGTTGACATCTGCATGAACTGTGGTTTGTGTGCTGAGTTTTGCCCATTCGACGCAATTAAAATGGATCACGATTATGAAATCGCCGTGTACAATCGCTACACAAACAATTTATATAACAAAGCCAAACTTTCAAAGCCGCTTTCCTATTACGCCAACATCCGCCCCATAAACTACACCCGCGAAGAAAAAGCGCGCGCCGAAGCGGAAGCAGCCAAAGCAGCCAAGAAAGCCAAGGCTTAACGGAATTAGAAAAGGATAAAGAATGACAACCACACATGAATTAACCGAAGCGATCGTTTTAGATGCCCTTCGGAACGTATACGACCCGGAACTGCGCAAAGACCTTGTTACCCTCAACATGATAAAAGATATCAAGATCGAAGGGGATAAAGTCAGTTTCAACGTCGTCTTGACCACTCCCGCCTGCCCGCTGCGCACAGAAATCGAGCGAAACGCCCGAGCAACCGTAGCCATGTTGCCCGGCGTTAAAGAAGTGGACGTGAAAATGAGCGCCAGCGTGCCTAACGACCAGCGTCTCAAACGCACGCTGGATATCCGCGTGCGCAATGCCATCGCGGTTGGCTCTGGCAAAGGTGGCGTCGGAAAAACAACCATAGCCGTCAACCTCGCCATCGCCCTGGCGCAAAGCGGCGCACGCGTCGGTTTGCTGGATGCAGACATCTACGGACCCAACGTACCCACCATGATGGGTGTTCATGAAATGCCGCGCGGTAAAAATAACCGCATCATCCCTGCCGAAAATTACGGCGTAAAGGTCATGTCTATCGGTTTCCTCGTGCCACCAGACCAGCCGCTCATCTGGCGTGGTCCCATGCTACACAGCGCCATCCAGCAGTTTATTGGCGACGTAGAATGGGGCGAACTTGACTACCTGGTAATTGACCTGCCCCCTGGCACCGGCGACGCTCCTTTGAGCCTTTCCCAATCCATCCCCTTGAGTGGTGGCGTAATCGTAACCCTTCCCCAACAGGTTTCTTTGGAAGATGCCCAACGCGGCTTGGAGATGTTCCGCAAACTGGACGTCCCCGTTATTGGTATTGTAGAAAACATGAGCTACCTGGAAATGCCAGACGGTACGCGCATGGATATCTTCGGCAGCGGCGGTGGGCAGCAACTCGCCGAAAGAACCTCCGCACCCTTTTTGGGGAGTATCCCCATGGACCCCAACGTGCGTGTAGGCGGTGATGCAGGCAAACCGGTCATCATCACCCATCCCGAATCCGCCGTAGCCAAAGCGCTGCTGGAAGCGACCCAAAATATCGCCGCCAGAGTGAGCGTTCTCGCCCTGGAGCGCAACAGTGAACTATGACCGAACCTTTTATTGTAGGTATTCGTTTCCGAAAAGTAAATAAGGTCTACCATTTTGATGCCAGTGACGTGCGCGATCTGCATGTCGGGGATTACGTCATCGTCCCAACATTACGGGGCAGACAAATGGGCGAAGTGATTCAAACCTTTGACACTGCTCCAGAGCGACCCCCCGAAGGGTGGAAACCTGTAGAGCGGAAAGCCACTCCCCGCGACCTGGTGCTGCGTCAATTGTGGCAGAAAAAAGAATGCGAAGCAGCCGAAATCTGTCGCCGAAGAGTTCTAGATATGCACATATCCGACGTCAAGATTTCAAGCGCCGAGTTTAGCTTAGACGGCAGCCGTCTATCCTTCTTGTATAGCAGCGAAAACGAGCAAAAACCGCACCTGGAAGACCTGCGCAACGACATGCAAAAATTTTATCCAGGCGTGAAGATTGAGCTGCGCGCCGTGGGACCTCGCGATCTAGCCAAAACACTGGAAGGTATGGGTGCTTGCGGTCTCGAGACGCGCTGTTGCGCCAAATTCCTTACCAGCTTTAACCCCATTTCCGTCAAGATGGCAAAAGCGCAGCAGATTTCCTTGACTTCTATGGAAATCACCGGCATGTGTGGCAGATTGCGCTGCTGTATGGTATACGAGTACGAAAGTTATGAAGACGTGCGCAAGTCCATGCCCAAACGCGGCAAACGCGTGTTCACGCCGCGCGGCGAGGGCAAGGTCGTCACCCTCTACCCCCTCAAGGGCACCGCCCTGGTTTCGCTGGAGGACGGCAGTTACCGTGAGTACAGCATGCCGGAGATCACACCCTGGAGCGAGGCGGAAGCCAAGCGCCGCGAAGAGGTGAGCATCCTGGAACGCGAGGCGCGCGAAGCCGAACGCCGCCGCCCGGCGGCGCCTCCCCAGCGTCCTGCTCAACAAGCCCAGCCGCGAAACGGCGGAGAGAATGGAGAAGGGAAGCCCAAGAAGCACCGCAGTGGGCGGGGAAGAAGAAGGAAAGGGCGTAAGGGCCCCGGCGGCGGAGCGGAAGGCGGGGGTGCGCCGCCTGCAGCCTGAGAGCGGCTCTTTCC
>CAZGDA010000126.1:2848-6214 GCA_964524425.1 uncultured Anaerolineaceae bacterium
TTGTAACTCTCTACCCCCTCAAGGGCAGCGCTCTTATATGCCTCCTGGATGGCAGTTACCGGGAATATACGATGAGTGAAATAGTCCCCTGGAGCGAAGAGGAAGCCCAGCGTCGCGAGCAAGAAAGCATTGCGATTAAGGAAGCCCCGCCAGAACCACGCCGTCCTGCGAAACCGCCTGCTGAACAACCCGTTACCCAACACACCGAAGGTGAGAAACCTCCCAGGGCGAAAAAACGTCGCGGCGGGCGCAACAGGCGCAACAGAAAGAAGAACAACTCACCCAAACCACCCGATTCCTCCGCCTGAGTTCACACGAATCCACTCACATATTGCGAGATTTATCTCGCCTCTCGCCAATCAGCCAGCCGACGTAGCAGAGGAGCGCGAGATTTATCTCGTCTCTCACCATCCAACCAGCCGACGTAGCAGAGGAGCGCGAGATTTATCTCGTCTCTCGCCAACCAGCCAGCCGACGCAGCAGAGGAGCGCGAGATTTATCTCGCCACCTCGCCAACCGCTCAACCCAGTCGCGCTTCCAGGGTTAATTCCACTCCTGCCAGTGCAACCGAAACAGGACAGCCTCTCTTGGTAGCCTCGGCAATTTCCTGGAATTTGTGTGCATCCACTCCAGGCACCTCTGCCGTAGTATCCAGGTGGATTTGAGTGATACGCGCCTTCCCATCCACCATGTCTAGACGCACCTGCGCCTTGGTAAACACGCGTTTAGGCTCAAACCCTGCCTTCGCCAACCCCGAACTGAGCGCCATCGAAAAACAACCTGCCTGCGCTGCCCCAATCAACTCCTCTGGATTCGTACCATTTTCTTCTTCAAACCGCGCAGCGTAAGTAAACCCTCCTTCAAACGCGCCACTGCCCAGCTTCATCCTTCCTTTGCCTTCTTTCAACGTACCTTCCCAAACTGCCTCTGCGTTACGCACTGCCATAGGTTTTTTCTCCTTATACTGACGAGTGTATTACTTGGATAATATATTATATTTATATCATATTAATTTTATATAATCAATATGCCCATGTTAGAAATATATAAAACAATTCCATTTCAGGGTATAATTTAACAGGTACAGATTTCCTACCCTTTGGCAAAATCTACAATCATTGATATAACTCAACCCACCCCAAAAGGAGGTACACCTATCACAGAATTACTCGACGATTACGTCGCCCGCTTCATCCCCGCCGTGGAGGACGAAATGCACGCCATTCTGGAATTAACCAATCAACCGCATCTACACGAACTCCATCAAATGCTTGCATACCATCTGGGTTGGGAAGCAGGACAAAAGAAAACATCTGGTAAGCGCATTCGCCCGTTGTTAACCCTGTTATCCACCGAGGCAGCCGGCGCAGACTGGCAAGCAGCACTCCCCGCCGCCGCCGCCATTGAACTTATCCATAATTTCTCCCTCATCCACGACGACATCGAAGACCACAGCTCTACCCGGCGCGGCAAACCCACCCTTTGGGTCAAGTGGGGCATCCCGCAAGCCATCAACACCGGAGATGCGTTGTTTACTTTAGCACACCTTGCCGCCCTGCGCTTGGAAAACACCTTCCCGGCTGCTTCAACTTTACAGGTCGTCCTTATCCTTCAAAATACCTGCCTCAGCCTTACCCAGGGGCAACATCTGGACATGGCATACGAAACACAGGCGCACATCACGTTGGATGAGTATTGGCGCATGATTTCCGGCAAAACAGCCGCCCTGTTTACCGCCTGTACACACACTGCAGCCATTTTGGGCGCAACAGAGCAAACCCGCTGCGCTTCTTTTTGCCGTTTCGGTGAAAATCTTGGTTTGGCGTTTCAAGTCCTCGATGATTTGCTGGGCATTTGGGGTGACCCGCAAATTACCGGAAAATCCGTCGCCAGTGATCTTTTGGAAGGCAAGAAAACTCTCCCCGTTTTGTACGGGCTTAGCTTAAACCAGGAATTTTCTCACCGTTGGTTAAAAGGCGCCATTTTACCCGCCGACGTTCAAGCCATGGCAGACCTTTTAGAAAGCGAAGGCGGACGCGATTACACTCGCCAAACCGCCCGCCGCTTAACCCACCAAGCTTTGCAAGCGCTGGATGAAGCCAGCCTCCCCGGTCAAGCCTCCCAAGCTCTCAAAGAACTCACCCATTCTCTCTTATTACGCAACATGTGAGCGAGTTTTACGTATGTTATAATATAAACGACACGTAGTTACAGGACCAGTGAACAAGCGCTAACGAAAAGCCTGTACCGGAAAAAACCACTTTCTCAAAAGGAGGCACGCCGTATGAACAGACGAATCGTATTGGTTCTATTGATTTCCATTCTTTTGCTTTTGTTCGCAGCCCAGTGCTCCCCTGCACAGGAACAACCCAAGGCAGCCCCCGCACCGGCGCAGCAAGAAGCCGTCACAGTCGCACCCGCCGACGTAGGCGGCAAAGTCTTGTTGGAAGAGCGTTGCACAAAATGCCACGGACTAGACAAGACCACCTCAAAGAAGAAGAGCGCCGAAGATTGGAAAACCACTGTGGAGCGCATGATTAGTAAAGGTGCTGTCCTGTCTGCTGACGAACAGAAAATCCTCATTGACTATCTGGCACAAACGTATCCAAAATAAAAGGAGTAATTCATGGACATCGGTGAAATCCTCACCCGCGCCTGGAAAATAGTCTGGAAACATAAAGTCCTCTGGATATTCGGTATCCTCGCCAGTTGCGCCAACAGCAGCGGCGGTGGAGGTTCTGGTTGGTCTGGCAATACGCCGGGGAACAATAATATTTCCAACAACGACGTTACCCTTCCCCCGCAGATTTCCCAGTTCTTTGACAACTTGTTTAGCGGCGCCAGCGATCAGACAGTCTGGATCGTCATCGCCCTGGTCACTCTCGTTGTCATCGTTGTTGTTTTCTTGCTCTTTCTGCTCGCCGTTTTCCTGGGCACCATCGGCAGAATTGGGCTGATCCGCGGCGCCGCGCAAGCCGAGCAAAACGCCACCCTGGAAACGCCTCAACCGATCACTTTTGGTGAGCTATTCAAAGGCGGGTTGCCCTTTTTCTGGCGCGTCTTTTTGCTCAATTTACTCCTCGGCATAGGCTGGTTTATTGCTACCGTTGCCGTTGCCGTCTTTTTGGTGTTAACCATTCTCGGCATCTGTTTATTAATACCATATTGCTGCCTTCTCATTCCCCTCACCTGGTTGTTTGAAGTCTACGTGGAGCAAGCCAATGTAGCCCTCATCATCGAAAACCTGAGCATTGGCGCTGCACTTCGCCGCGCCTGGGAAATTCTTAAAACCCGTCTGGCAGACCTCGTGGTGATGGGTCTCATTCTCGTGGTCGGTGGCGGCATCGTCGCCTTCATTTTCGTAAT
>CAZGDA010000127.1:0-6058 GCA_964524425.1 uncultured Anaerolineaceae bacterium
GTGTGTCGTCGGTGGTGTGGTGGCGGTCGCTGGTCCAATCGCGGATGTTGTGCAGGTGAATCTGCACCAACCCCTTCGCGCAGGCGCGCTGTAAAATGCTGCTTTCCAGATAGGGCTGCATGGTTTCAGGAAAGAGAGTGAAAACGTCAAAGCGCATAGGTTAAATTTGTGCGTCGGCAGCTTGCCCGCTTTCGTCTTTGAAGAGTATGTTGTACGAACGGCTGGAATTAATCGGCGGGTCGAGATAAATTAACGTTATACTTTCATCGGGGACGTATTCGCGTAGTATATCCAGGGTATCCCCGTAAAAGAACGTGTTTTGCATAAGTGGAGAGGGCATTAATTTATGTCCTTTACATAAGTTAATTCTGCTTGCTCTTATTGTATCACATAAGACATAGCACGATGAGAAGCATTGAAATGCTCTTGAATTTGGAGTCAGGCGTTTTGAAGACGCATAGGCTGAGATTTATGTTCGAGGGCAACGCAGTTGCGTCCCAGGATTTTAGCGTGATAGAGCGCTTTATCGGCGCGATTAAGCAGAAAGTCGAAATTTGTGCCGTGCTGCGGAAAGCAGGCAACCCCAACGCTGATGGTGAACGTAATGCGCGCGTTTTCCCAATCCACCACGTACTCCTGTACCGCCAGACGCAGGCGTTCGGCAATATCGCGTGCGGCAGTGAGGTCTGTTTCAGGCAGCAGGACGGCAAACTCTTCACCGCCCAGGCGTCCGAGTAAATCGTGCAGACGCAGGCTGCGGCGGGCGACACGTGCAAAGATAAACAAAACGCGATCGCCGGCTTGATGCCCCCAGCGGTCGTTGATGTTCTTGAAATGGTCTATGTCTATCATCAGCAAACTGCACGGCTTGGTTGTGCGGCGGCAGTTGGAAAGTTCGCGTTCAGCCATATCTACGAAGAAACGGCGGTTGGGTATTTCGGTGAGGTCGTCGTAGTGCGCCATGTAGTTCAGGCGCGTTTGAATGCGCTGGATGATGAGGGCGACAATGCACAAATCGGAACCCATTTTAAAAACGATGCTTTCCATGAAATTCAGGCTTTGGGATTGAATGCTGTCCAGGGGACCGAGCCAGCCTACGAGTGGAGAGGCGCACAAGCGCAATAAGTGAAAAATGATGTTGCCAATGTAAACAAACGTAAAGAGATGGTAAATGGTGGACGATTCCCTGTCGCCGGGCAGGCATACCACCTGAAGCATGAGAGTGGAGAAGACAATCCATCCAATGGTAGAGAGGAATACGCGGTATTCTAAGGAGTAAGAAAGCGCTTCAAGATAGGCTATCCCCAAAGTAAGTGCAATTGTAGCCAGCACAACGTATCTTGTCAAAGACCTGCTACGCCGAAAAGCGCTTAACCCTTCGACGCCAAATGCGAACGTCAAGCCGAAACCCGCAAAGGATATAATAATCCAAAACTGTTGGGCGGTCATGTAAAATAAGAAAGAGGCAACAAAAGAGAAAAGGCTAGTCCATTCCGCCACTGCCCAATAGCCGATAGATGAGATGCGATTCTGTGAGACCCACAGGAGGGTCATCAGAATGGCAAACTCCAGGCTTAAAAATACGTTAACGAGGTTGAGGGTGGGGATATCCATGAAGGCGCTTCCAATTTTCTGATGATACCCTAATATCGTAGGAATGTAAACCGGTTTTTAAGGGAGTTGGTCAGAAATTTAAAGAAACCGGGGAGATTAAAGCGGATAAAATTTGACAAAATCGGAGCTATCATGTAAAATTATCGTTCGTGAATTATCTGGGATTATTTTTCGGAGGTACAAGTTGGCAAACACAAAGTCTGCTATTAAACGAATCAGACAGAACGAGAAACGCCGAATGCGCAATCGTTTTTATAAAAGCGCGTCTCGCACGCTGGTGAAAAAAGCACGCCTTAGCTTTGAAGAAGGCGACGTGGAAGCAGCTCGCACAGCGACTCTGACGGCGATCAAAGCATTGGACAAAGCGGCTGAAAAGGACATCATCCACAAAAACAACGCCGCCCGCCGCAAAAGCCGCCTGATGAAACATCTGGCAAAACTAGAAAAGAAAGCTGCCTAACCCCGGACTGGTTTAATTACAGTTGACCAGGGGCTGACTAAAAAGTTCAAAATTTGCTTTTTTCATCCCAGATAAGGGGTAAATTTCACAAAGAAATTCCCCAGATGGCTTGAACAAAGGTGCACCTTTTTTAGACAGCCTCTATTCTCGTATAGCGGTTTAACGATGTTTTTAAACGAACAAAATGTGGTAGAAACTGCCATTCGCGCCTATTGTGCGCGCAATCAAATGCCTGACCCAACGGAATTGTTGAAGTGGACGCCGATTCCATTTTCGGGCGAGTGGGGGATTTCCACGTCTTTCTTCCAACTGGCAGCGGCGCAGGTGCGTCAAACGGGGCAGAAGGGGAACGTGAACCAGCGCGCCCAGGAGATAAGCCAGGCTGTGGCGGAAGAACTGCAAACCGCGCTCATTCAGAACCCTGCGGCTGGCAATCCATTCCATCGTGTAGAAGCGGTCAAGGGGTACCTGAATCTGTATTTTTCTACCGCAGAATACAGCCGGCGAGTGATAGATGCAGTTTTAGAGCAGGGGAAACGGTATGGATATGGCGCGCCCACGCAGCAGCGCATGTTGGTGGAATTTTCCCAACCCAACACACACAAGGCGTTTCACGTGGGGCATTTACGCAACGCCATCCTGGGTAATGCGGTTTGCAATATCCTCGAAGCAGCCGGGCACGACACCATCCGCACGAATTACATCGGGGACATCGGTTTGCACGTCATCAAGTGGTTGTGGAATTACATTAAATACCACGACGGCGAGGAACCCGGCGAAGACAGGACGCGCTGGATGGGCGATCTGTACGCCGAGGCGGACCGACACCTGGAGGAAAATCCGCTCTTGGAAAGCGAAGTGCGCGAATTGTTCGTGCGCTGGGACCGGCGTGATGAGGACATCGTGCAGTTGTGGGAAAAGACGCGCCAGTGGTCTATGGAAGGCTTTTTTCAGATTTATGCCAAGTTAGGCGTGCGCTTTGACCATTATTACTACGAAAGCGAAGTGGAAGACGTTGGGAAAGAGATGGTCAAGGAACTCATCCGGCGCGGTATCGCCGTTGATGAACGCCCTGCGGGTCCTGTGATCATCCGAATTGATGAGATTTTGGGGCTGGATAAAGAGAAATATCGCGTCCTTGTCATTCTGCGTTCGGACGGGACTTCTTTGTATTCCACCAAGGACATCCCCCTGGCGATAAAAAAGTACGAGCAGTATCATTTTGACCGCTCTATTTACGTGATTGACGTGCGCCAGTCTTTTTACTTGCAGCAAATTTACAAGACACTCGAAATTATGGGCTACGAGTGGGCAGAGCGTTGTTATCATTTGGGCTACGAGCTGGTCAATTTGCCCGGCAACGTAACCATGTCGTCGCGCGAAGGGACGGTGGTGCTGCTGGAGGACTTGATGCGCGAAGCCACGCAACGCGCCCTGGAAGTGGTGCGTGAGAAGAATCCTTCTTTATCGGAGCAGGAAATGTTAAGCGTGGCGATCGCGGTGGCGCAGGGTGCGATCAAATATCCCATGCTGGCGCGCGAGAACATCCGCACGGTTACGTTTGACTGGCAGAGCGCGCTGGACTTTAACGGGCAGGCGGCGCCGTACATTCAGTATGCGCACGTGCGCGCTAACAGCATTTTGCGGCGTTTGGAAGCCGCAGCGGTTACGCCCACGCCGCGCCACAATCTGGCAGCCAGCGAGGTGCAGTTGATAGACTGGATCACACGCTTGCCAGCAGAGGTGCAACGCGCCGCAGCTGAATTTAAACCATTGCATTTAACCAATCTGGCGTACGAGCTGGCGCGTGCCTTCAACGATTTTTATCAGGAATGCCCGGTGCTCAAGGCGGAGCCAGAAGTACGCGATTTTCGCGCCCGCCTGGTGATGGCGGCGAGACAAAGCATCGCCAACGTGCTCGAGATTCTCGGCATTCCCGCACCTGAAGTCATGTAGCCGAGGAAATTCATTTACAACGAAACGAGGCTGTTAGAAAGAAGGCTATGTTCCTGCCATCAGTCAGTGGGGTTTCTTTGTGAAATTTTTACCCAGATATGGTATGAAAAATGCAAATTTTGGACTTTTTAGACAGCCTCATTTTTACCTAAAACTCTTTTCGTGTTGTCGCTTTTCCAGGAGAGACCTTGGAAACCCCTCTTTTTGAACCACAAAAGTATAGCCGGCGCCCGGCTGCCTCTAAGGTGTTGGATTTTTTCTTGAACCTGATGGAGACGTTTGTACTGGCGGCGGTTTTATTTGTGGTGTTGAACGCAGCCCTGGCGCGCGTGCGCATCGAGTCCATCAGTATGGAGCCGACCTTGTATCGCGGTGAACTGGTGGCGGTCAACAAGCTGGCGACGTTCATGGGCGGTTACAAGCGCGGGGACGTGATCGTCTTTGCGTACCCGCCTGACCCTTCCCAACAATACATCAAGCGCGTGATCGGTTTGCCCGGCGATCAGGTGTTGATTTCCAAGGGCAGGGTGTTCGTAAATGGAGTGGCAGTGCGCGAGCCGTACACCATGGCGCAACCCGATTATACGGGTGTGTGGAACATCCCCGATGGGTCGCTGTTTGTGTTGGGAGATAACCGCAACCACTCGAATGATTCGCACGTGTGGGGTATGCTGCCGTTGGAACGCGTGGTGGGGTCGGCGCTGTTTATTTACTGGCCTCCGCAGCAAGCGGGGGTGATTCGCGGCACACCCGCACTGCAGGTGCGGTTACAATAGGAAATTTTGAATCCAATTCTCGTGCTTATTTCCGCCAACCAGGAATGGCGGGCGGTGAAGGAAATTCTCGGCGTGGAGGAAGTACAATCCTCCGCATTGGGGGAATGGTTTGCGCGCCAGACAGCCGGCGTGGAGGTGGTTTTCTTTCATGGCGGGTGGGGAAAAATCGCCGCAGCGGCTTCCACACAGTACGTGATTGACCGCTGGCAGCCGCCCTTGTTGATTAACCTGGGCACTTGCGGCGGATTTGCCGGTGACGTGCAAAGAGGTGAGGTGCTGCTGGTGGAGCGCACGGTGGTGTACGACATTCTGGAACAGATGGGTGATGCGGAGCAGGCGCTTGCGGCTTACGCCAGCGAACTGGACCTGGATTGGCTGGGGGATGACCTGCCTGGCGAAGTGCGGCGCGCTCCCATGCTTTCGGCGGACCGCGACCTGCTGGCGGAGGACATCCCCACCTTACGCGCTAAACACGGCGCCGTGGCGGGGGATTGGGAATCGGGGGCGATCGCTTACGTGGCGGCGCGCAACCGCCTGCCGTGTCTCATTTTACGCGGGGTGTCGGACGTGGTGAGCGAAGACGGCAGCCCGGCGTATGCCAATCTGCCTGAGTTCGAGCGCGCAGCGCAAGCGGTGATGCGTGGTTTGTTGGAGAGTCTGCCTGCCTGGCTGGAGAGGTGGAGTAACTCGTTAAATCACGAGATTACGTAATATAATACCTAGGCGTTTTCGTGATTAACCTGCTGCAAGAGTGGGCAAGGGCAGGCGTCGGAGATCGGAAGAGGCACAGCCATGATGGGGAAAGGCGGCGCGTGCGTCGTTGCGTTGAAATCAATCTTTGATGAAATCTCCATTTTTAAAAAATAGATCAAGATAAGTAATGAAAAATAGAAGAAATGATGCTAAAATTAAATGAGTTCCGCTGCAATCATCAGACTTCTGGAGTGTAAATGTTGGCAATATTTACCAGCGTGGAATCCCCCACCTTTATTAATAAGGACTTGATAGGCTCACGATGCAGGCAAATCTAAAGTGTGTTGCATACACTTATTGAATAGATGTTCGAACTTACCCCAAGAATCGCACAGAGAAGGATGAAAAAAAGGTACTCATTATGGAAAAATATAGCAAGTGGTGGATTGTCTTGATTATATTAATTTCGGTGATAACTGTCTATCTTGTGGTTTTATACCCGTGGATGAATCGCTGGGGACTAACAGACGCTGAAGTTGGGATGTCGTTGCGTGGGGAT
>CAZGDA010000128.1:0-5939 GCA_964524425.1 uncultured Anaerolineaceae bacterium
CTTCGTTGATCATGCGGTTTTTCAGGGTCAAAATTACATTGGGACCCGGCTTCGGGATGGCTGCGGTCAACACAAGCATAGCAACCAACAATAGAACTGCAACTACGTAAATCTTTTTCACGATAAACCTCCTAGTAAATTTTTGGTTTTTACGATAGTCTGAGCATATCTCTGCTTTTCGCATTAATACTGCTCTCATCTTGGTTATTATATACAAAACCCTTGTGTAAGTCAAGGTTAAAATAGGATTAATTTGATTAACATTTTTGCTTTTTCTGTTTTCTGTTTGACGAATTCTTTACTTAGTCTTACAATCTAACCCAACATTCGTGTACAATCCTTGCCAATTCAGGCTGTTTGTCTCCCATTTTGAGAGGTTTTTGAAATGTCAGCCCCATCGGACGATTTGACCCCCATTCGCAAACAATATCTGGACATTAAAAGCCAGTATCCTGATACGATTCTCTTTTTTCGCCTGGGAGATTTTTACGAAACTTTCGACCGCGACGCGGAAACCATCGCGCGCGTGCTGGATATCGTGCTCACCTCGCGCAGCGTAAATAAAGGCGTGCGCGTGCCTATGGCGGGCATCCCCTACCACGCGGTGGAAAACTACCTGGCGCGCCTGATCGAACGCGGCTTTCACGTCGCCATTTGCGAACAAATGGGAGACGTGCCAGTGAAGGGTCTTGTCCCCCGCCAGGTCGTGCGTGTCATCACCCCCGGCACAATTGTGGAACCCGGTCTGCTGCCCGGCGACGCCAATAATTATCTGACCAGCGTCGTCATGCAAGACGACAGAGCCGGCGTGGCTTATACAGACATCACCACGGGTGAGTTTGCCGCCACAGAATTCCAGGGCGACGACATTCAAGCCGTCGTGCGCACCGAATTGATGCGTTTGCGCGCCGCCGAGGTGCTGCACCCCGATACGCTTTCCCTTTCGCTAAACGGCTTCCCCTTCCACTTGAGCGCCTGGGATTCGTGGCGCTTCGAAGCCAGTCGCTGCCGCGACGTGCTGCAAAGCCATTTCTCCGTTTCCACGTTAGATGGGTTTGGGCTGCGCGGCATGACCCTGGCGCAGCGCGCCGCTGGCGCCATTTTACAATACCTGCAAGAAACGCAGCCAACTGCCTTGACCCTGCTGACGACTCTCAGCACGTATCACGTGGACGATTTCATGATCCTGGACGCCGCCACGCGCCGCAACCTGGAGCTAACCGAAACGCTGCGTAACCGCAGTGTTGACGGCTCCCTGTTGGGTGTTTTAGATAAAACGATCACCCCCATGGGCAAGCGCTTGATCAGCCAATGGGTGAGCAAGCCTTTGCTGGACGTAAACGCCATCCATCAACGCCAAAGCGGCGTGAACTTCTTCTTTCAAGACGGTCTCCTGCGCAACGACGGACGCAGCGCCCTGAAACAGCTTGGAGATTTAGAGCGCTTAACCAACCGCATCGTCGGCGGCACAGCCCAGCCGCGCGAACTAGCCGCCCTGCGCCTGATTCTCACGCACCTTCCCGCGCTTCACAACCTGTTATCTGCGGCTTTTTCTGCGCAGGCAGGCGCGCAAACCGCCCAGATTGCCAGCCTTCTGGACGGGTATCAACTTTGCCAGGACGAATTAGACCTGCTCAAGCGCGCCATAGCAGAAGACCCGCCCGCCACGCTGCAAAAAAGCGGCGTCATCCGCTGCGGCTATTCCACCGAATTGGACGACATCATCGAACGCTCTCGCCACGCCCGTGAATGGATTGCAAACCTGGAAACCGTGGAACGCAAACGCACCGGCATCAAAACCCTCAAAGTGGGTTACAACAAAGTGTTTGGCTATTACATCGAAGTAACCAATGCTAACCTGGAGGTTGTGCCGCAAGATTACATCCGCAAGCAAACATTGGTCAACGCCGAGCGTTTCATCACCCCGCAAATGAAAGAATACGAAACCCTGCTGCTCAACGCCGAGGAACACATCCGCGAAGTTGAAACGCGCTTGTTCAACGAGGTCTGCCGCCAACTGGCGCGCCAGGCAAGCCGCCTTTTGAGCACCGCCCGCGCCATAGCCGAGTTGGACGTACGCATGGCGTTGGCTGAAGTAGCCACCCTGAACAATTACGTTTGCCCGCAGGTTGTGGAAGAAGACGTGCTCGCATTGCACGATGCGCGCCATCCCGTCGTGGAATGCACGCTGAGCGGAACGCGCTTCGTCCCCAACGACGTGCTTTTTGCGCCCGACGAACGCATTCGCATCATCACCGGACCGAACATGAGCGGCAAATCCACCCTGCTGCGCCAGGTGGCGCTAATTGTATTGATGGCACAAATGGGCAGTTTTGTTCCAGTGCGCTCGGCGACGATTGGGTTAGTAGATCGCATTTTCACCCGCATCGGCGCACAGGACGAAATTCACCGCGGGCAGGCCACCTTCAAGGGGGAAATGACCGAGACAGCCAACATCCTCCACCCCGCCAGTGCGCGCAGCCTGCTGGTATTAGATGAAATCGGGCGCGGCACCAGCACCTACGATGGACTCTCCATCGCCTGGGCGGTGGTTGAGTACATCCACCACCCCCCCAAATTGCGCGCCAAAACCCTCTTCGCCACCCACTTTCACGAATTGACTCAGCTTGCCGATCTGCTCCCCGGTGTTTTTAATTACAACGTTGCCGTTAGCGAAGTGGACGGGAAAGTGGTCTTCCTGCACAAGATCATCCCCGGCGGAGCAGACCGTTCTTACGGCATCCACGTTGCCGAACTCGCCGGGCTGCCCTCGCCAGTCATCAAGCGCGCCGGTGAAATTCTCCACCAGCTTGAAGCCACCTCCGGTAAAGCCATTCGCGTGGAAAAAGACGTGCCCCGTCAGCTCAATCTCTTTCCAGAGACAAACCCGCTGCTGGATGAACTAAAAACGCTGGACGTGAACACCATCTCCCCCATCGAGGCGTTGAACCGTTTGTACGACTGGAAACGCAAATTTTTAGAAAAGGACGATCAAAAATAGATGGAAACGAAAATAAACCTCTCTCTACCGGGAAGAAAAAAGCCTTACGTCATGGCGCACCGCGGCAACATGAGCGTTTGCCCGGAAAACACGCTGGCTGCCTTTCAGCAGGCGCTCACAGACGGCGCAGACATCCTCGAAACCGATTTGCATCTGAGCAAGGACGGCGAATTTATCTGCATCCACGATGCGACCCTGGAGCGCACTACGGATGGACGGGGCAACGTGGCGCAAAAAACACTGGCGGAGTTGAAACAATTCAGCGCTGGGGCGCACCACCCTATGTACCGCCAAGAACGCATCCCCAGCCTGGCAGAAGTAGCTGCCATCCTGCCGCCAGACGTGGCTTTAGCCTTAGAATTAAAAACGCCCCGCTTTCTAGAAGCCGACGTGTGCCGCCGTTTGGTAGCTGCATTGACGCAATTCGGCGTCCGCCAACGCACGGTGGTCATCTCGTTTCACCTCGAACACGTGCAGGCAGTCCAAGCCGTTGCCCCCGACATCCCTATTGGATGGATCAGCATGACGGGCGTGTTTCCTCGGCGCGGCGTGCAGTTCAGCGGTCCTTTCTTTCCGTTGCTCTATGTAAACCCGTTTTACGTGCTGCAAGCGCACCGCCTGGGAGAAATGGTTTGCCCGCTCGACCCCTACCCAGACGCACGTTTGAAATATTACCGCCTTTTAGGCTGTGATGTAATTCTAAGCAACAACCCAGCCGTTACCTGCCGTTTCTTAAAACGCTAAACTTAAAATTATTGCAACTTTTAAGGAAACAAACCTTAGATTAGCAATTATTCTTTATACCAAAAGTCCTATTGGCAATTCGTATATTATATATTATAATCACCATCCCCTGAAGCCCGCTGGTTTTTCTGTTCGGGACGTAGGCGCATTTTACAACACATAGTGTGAAAGTGATAAAAGATGAGTGATCTTTTTATTTGCTTGGTGATTGTTTCCGAAAAATGGTTTGTTTCTTCCCTCTCCACAGTCGCGCCGTCCCGATTGTGTGTTTAGGTCTTTCATAAAAGATATAAAAAATGGGAGCAAAATACACGTGAAAGCAAAAATACTATGGGTTGAAGGCAAAAAGATGAGCGACCCGGCGCTGATCTCCTCGCTGCGTAAAAAGGGGCACACCGTAGAAATTGCAACGAGTGTAAAAACGGGTTTGGAAATCGCTCATCAAATGGAGCCGGACATGGTTGTCGTCTTTGCTCCTTCGTTAAGGGTAAGTAGCCGGCGCGTGTGTCACTCGTTTTCCGAGTCGCTGGATGGGCAGCCTATTTTACTCATCAGCCAGCAAGAAGAAAACGATTTGGAAACCGACGGCATCAGCGAGGTGTTGATCACACCGGTCACCACGCGCAAGATACTGGCTTGCGTGCACCGTCTCATCCCCGGCACGCTCAAAGCTGGCTCCATCACCTTGAACCTGGATGAAAGCTGCGTGTTGTGCGATGGGCGCCAACAGCGCTTAACCCCGCGCCTGGTAAAGCTGCTGCAAAAACTGATGCAGCACCCCGGTGAAGTGATCGAACGTAAAAAGCTTTTCGCCTCCGTGTGGAATACAGATTACACAGACGATACGCGCACGCTGGACGTTCACATAAGCTGGCTGCGCCGCGTTATCGAAGTCAACCCGAAAGACCCCAAGTTTATCATCACCATTCGGGGCGTAGGGTACCGCCTGGACGTTTAACCAGGCGGTTTTCCTCAATTGGACTTGAATTTATTTCCCTTTGGGCTGCTGTTGGGTAATGCAGTGGACGTTGCCGCCGCCTAACAGAATCTCGCGGGCGTAGACGCCGACGACCTTGCGCTGCGGAAACAGCCTGCGGTAGGCTTCCAGCGCGGCTTCGTCGTGTGGGTCGTTGAAAACTGGCACCACCACGCCGCCGTTGGCGATGTAGGAATTGATGTAGGAAGCCGCTAAACGGTCGCCTTCGTTGCGCGGCATGCTGCCTTCCATAACGTCCACCCCCAGGCTCTCGTCTTTGGCAATCCGCACCGGGTTGGGTTGATGGATTTTATGTACCTGGAACGCGCGTCCTTTGGCGTCTGTGGCTTTGCTGAGACGTTCGTAGGCGTCTAACGAGATTTCGTACTGCGGGTCGTCTTTATCGTCCGTCCAGGTGAGCGCAATCTGCGTCGGCTGAACAAAGAAACACAGGTTATCTACGTGCCCGTTGGTCTCGTCGTTATAAACGCCGTTGCCCAGCCACACAATCTTCTCAACCCCCAGGTAGGTTTTCAGGTTTTGTTCAATTTCCTGTTTGGATAAATGCGGGTTGCGGTTGGGATTTAGCAAGCATTCCTCGGTGGTGATGAGGGTGCCTTCCCCGTCAACGTGAATGGAGCCGCCTTCCAAGACGAAATCAGCCGCCTTGTAGCGGTCAATCCGCTCGACGTTGAGCATTTTTTGCGGCACCAGGTCGTCCTGGTCCCAGGGAAAGTACAACCCGCCTGTCAATCCACCCCAGGCGTTAAAATCCCAATCCACGCCGCGCACCACGCCGGCTGCGTTGACTACGAAAGTCGCACCACAGTCGCGTATCCACGCGTCGTTACAAGACATCTCTAGCACGCGAATTTCCGGCGGCAGCTTGGTGCGCGCATTGCAAAATTGCGCCGCTGAAACGCCCATCGTGAGCGGCTCGAATTGAGAAATTGCTTTGGCTACCTCCACAAAGGCAGCCTGGGCATATTTTGCACCCATGCGCCAGTTATCCGGGCGTTCGGGCCACAGCATCCAGCAGCCGGCGTGGGCTTCAAACTCACCGGGCATGTGAAAGCCGTCACCCTTCGGCGTGCTTTGTATAGTCCGCGACATATCATGCCTCCTTCTTCGGCGCACGCTGCGCCAGCCAGAGAATGCCCTCGCCCAGGACGAGAGTAACGACCACGCCGATCAACACCGGAGCAGCGTATGCCCAAA
>CAZGDA010000129.1:0-5884 GCA_964524425.1 uncultured Anaerolineaceae bacterium
ATTCTTCGGGGTTTCTGTCGTTACCCTGGGGAATAAGAAGTCGGCGCAACCCTTAAAAGCGTTAGGTGATATGCTTGCGGACGATTTTCTAAAGTGAAGCGAGGCTATGGACTACGTTGAGTCCGGTAATCTTGCTGCGGCGCTCCAAAAAGTTGCCCGGCTAATGCAGCAAGCCCGCCACGTAGTGGCTTTGACAGGGGCGGGTATTTCAACGCCGTCGGGTATCCCCGATTTTCGTTCTAAAGATTGCGGACTATGGCGGATGTTTGACCCGTCTGAAGTGGCGACTTTGAGCGCTTTTCGGTATAACCCTGAGTCGTTTTTCGACTGGTTGCGTTATCTTGCGACGCGCATTGTGCAAGCACAGCCTAATCCGGCTCATTATGCCCTGGTGGATTTACAGCAACGTGGCAGGCTTTATGCTTTGATAACGCAGAATATTGATGGGTTACATCAGAAAGCCGGATCGTCTCAGGTGGTCGAAGTACACGGTACGTTCCATGTTTTTACCTGTATCCGCTGTTATCAAAAATATGATAGCTTTACACAGGGGGCAGTGGATGGGTTGAGTTTTGTGGATGCTTACTTGCAAAAAGGTATCATCCCGCGCTGCCCAAACTGCGCGGGGATTCTGAAGCCGGCGGTAATTCTGCTGGAAGAACAGCTTCCGGTAAAAACCTGGATGAGGGCGCAGGCGTTGTGTCGCGAGGCGGATTTGATGCTAATAATCGGCTCCAGTTTGGAGGTGATGCCAGTGGCTGGTTTGCCCATGTGTGCCCTGGAAAACGGCGCGCCGTTGATTATATTGAACAAGACGCCAACGTATCTGGACGTGCGCGCAGACGTGATCATCAGAGAGGACGTTGCAATCGTCCTGCCTATGTTAGTGGAGGCGATCCAAAATGGTTGAACAAACGGATTTGGTGGCGCGCTATCAAAAGATCATTGAAATTTCACGTGACCTGGTTTCAACTTTGAATCTGGATGAACAGTTGGAAAAAATAGTCCATGCAGCGGCAAATCTATGTGATGCGGAAGCGGCTTCCCTTTTGCTTTATGACGCAGCGAAACAATCGTTGTTTTTCCAGGCGGCTAGTAACCTGGAGGAACCTTTGCGAATGGGGATTGCCGTGCCGATGGACAGCCTGGCGGGCTGGGTCGTGAACAACCGCCAGCCGGTGTTGATTGGAGATAAGGAGCATGAGGGGGTAGGGAAGGATGTGCGGCATTTCGGGGAGGTCATCAGTGGTTTTACCACTCATTCTCTCATTGGGGTGCCGATTATGGTGCAGCGGCGCTCTTTTGGGGCTGTGGAAGAAAAGATCATTGGCGTTATTGAAGTAATAAATAAAAAAACAGGCTCCTTCGACGAGCAAGATTTGGAATTGATCGTGGCGCTGGGCGCCCAAGCTGCCGTGGCGATCGAAAACACGCATCTTTTCCAACAATCGGACCTGATTTCTGAATTTGTGCATGAGTTGCGCGCTCCCCTGGCGGCTTTGAGCAACGCAGCGTATTTACTGCAACGCACGGAAGTGAGCCAGGGAGAGGAAAATTACGAGGGGATGCGCGACGTTGCGCTGGAATTGAAGAGCCGCGCCTTACAAACAATTCAAGGGGAAGCTGAGTATATTACGGAACTCGCGGATGGTTTTCTGAGCCTGGCACGGCTTGAGTCGGGGCGGGCGCAGTTCCAGCCGCGCGTCTTTGACGTGCCCAGTTTGTTGGAAGAATGCCTGACGCTG
The DNA here is from genome assembly GCA_964524425.1 of uncultured Anaerolineaceae bacterium. GTDB lineage: Bacteria > Chloroflexota > Anaerolineae > Anaerolineales > DRKV01 > JBAXBF01. The sequence goes on from CAZGDA010000129.1 coordinate 1,746, forward strand.
GTAAAATCTAAGGCAAGCGAGAAGCAATTAAAGCTGGAAGTGGTGGTGCCTGGAAAATTACCGTCCTTGAAAGCGGATCGCAGTAAAATCAAGCAAGTTCTTATCAACCTTCTGTCCAATGCTATTAAATATACTCCTGAAGGGGGAGACGTTGAACTGGCAGCAGAAGCGGTTGGAAAACAACTGGTCATTTCTGTGAAGGATTCGGGCAGAGGCATCCCACCCAAGCTGCTTGAGCGCGTCTTTGATAAGTTTTATCGCGTTCCCGGCTCGGAAAAGATTGCGCCAGGGACGGGGCTGGGATTAGCGATTTGTAAGATGATTGTGGAAAGCCATAGGGGTACGATCACGATTTCCAGCCAGATTCAGAGGGGGGAGAATAAACTGACGGAGGAAACCAGCGGCACCCGTGTTTTGATCAACTTACCTGTGAAGCCGATGGGATAGGTGCGATTCACTGGAAGGGGTGAACGTCCCACGCAATTAAAGAAATGCCTTATTGTGATAGAGGTTGACTTCGCTTGAACCTGCGAATAAGCCAGAGGATGAGGCTGCCGGTGATGTAGCTGCGCATGAAAGGCACGAACAGATTGTAAAAGAACCCTGGAACAAGAATGACTTTACCGCTGCCCAGTGAGTTTAGTGAAGTGCGCACGACCGCTTCGGCGCTTAACCACGTAAAAGAAGGCGGCAGGGGAGCTTCGTAATCCATTACCTGATGAAATTCTGTGCGCGTAAAACCGGGGCAAAGCGACTGGATGTAAACCCCACTGCCCGTTAGCTCAGTTTGGAGGGTTTCGGAAAAATAGTTTAGAAATACTTTGGTGGGACTGTAGATTGTGTTGTTGGACATAGGCAAGAATGATGCCACCGAAGAGACGTTGATCACCCCGCCATGACGACGTGCAAGCATGCCTGGCAAGGCAGCCCTTGTGAGTTTAATCGCTGCGACGACGTGTACTTGAAGCATTTGCATCTGCTTTTGAAAATCTGCTTCTAGGAAAGTGCCTTTAAGACCAAAACCGGCGTTGTTCACCAGCAGGTCGAGATCATTGATTTCAGCAATGTGTTTACATACACGTTCGAGATCGGTTTCATCGGAGAGGTCGGCAGCCAGAACTTCAATGGAACCGGGTGCAAGATGATTTTGTGTGGTGAGTTCGGCGGCGAGGGCGTTGAGACGGTCTACGCGGCGAGCGACCAATATCAGGTGGTTGCCGGCGGCGGCGAGCTGGCGGGCGTACTCTGCACCCAGCCCACTGGATGCGCCGGTGATCAATGCGTGGTGTGTTTTCATGTCTGTTCCTCCCGTTTATTCGGTGTTGGCTGAAGAAGTCTATCAAGATTGGCTGGCTGGGATGACTTTCTGGACGATCAGGTACAGGATTAAGCCAACGAAAAGAATGGCGCTGCCCTGCAAGAGGTACATTTCAGACGACATCCAGGGTCCGTAATTCATAAAATACGCCTGGTTGAAGCCGTTTTGCCAGGCGACGTTGATGCGATACCAGGCTTTGGAAAAGAGAAATGACGTGGCAAATATGAACACATATACAGAAGGTTGCCAGTTCAATTTCTGGGCGGCTTTCACGGTGAACGCCACGAAGAAGGGAAAGGCTGCAAATAAAAATCTTGACTCGGATGAAAGTCCTAATACCAGGTTGGCAGCGACGAAGATGACCATGCCAGCCCCGTAGGATTGTACGATGCGCGTGAAAGGTTTCCAGAGGAATATGGTCAGCAGGGTGAGGGGTCCAAAGAAAACGACATGGGCGACGATGAATATCCCCGGCAAGCCGATGCTCTTGCTGATGCCGTTCTTGACGAACAGGCGCATGTATTCAAACTCGCGGGCGTCTTTGCCAAACCAAGCCAGTGCCAGGGTGTAGAGGGTGAAAAACAGCACGGCGAAGAGTAATCTCAAAGAGAATACCTGTTTAAGCAACGTTGGAACGTCGAAAAGCGCTTGATTTTGCAGCAGGTCTTTCAGGCTGAAAAACAGATACGCAGCCGCCACAAGCATGCTTAAGTAAATGAGCGAGCTATCCAGGATCCACCACTTGTCGTAATTTCCGGCTCTGAGTTCGCTAAAGTAGTGCAGCAGCAGCACGCCGCTGAGCAATAGCGGGATCAGGTAGGGCAGGCGTAATTTTTTAATCCACAAGGGCAGGTTGGGCTGGGCGGGCAGTTCGCGATTGAATACGAACAAGACGATGCTGTAATAGACGATGGTTGACCAGGTGAACGTGCCAATGAGGGTTACGACCCAGAACCAAACCCATTTGCGCTTTAGAAAGCAGTACAGCAACAATACACCCAGGCAGAACGCCGTCTGGTCTGTATATACCGGGCGGTAAAAGTAGAGTTTCAGCACGGCGACGTTGACGAACAAGCCCGTGAACGCCAGGATTTTCCCCCACACGTTGAATTCCAACACCTGGGTGATTTTGCTCCAGAAGAAGGCTGCAATGGCTAGCAGGATGAGGTTGTAAAAACGAAAGGCGGCGATGATGTTTGTATCACTGAAGGGGACGTTTAGCAACGTCATACCAAAGTGGATCAGCGCACTGGGAACGATCCTCTGTACGTAGTATTTTGGCAGTTCGTGATTAAACAGCAGGGTGGGCAGGTTGACCGCCATGTCACGGAATGCGACGCCGTCGTCGTAGCCGATGCCGTTGGCTTCTAATATGACTTCACCGGATAACACCAGGTTGGCACAGCCGACGAGGACGACGAGCAGGGAAAGGAGCAGGTTTTGCAGATTTGGGTGAGCGGTTAGATGGTGCAGAATGTTTTTTTGTGCGCCTTGGGCGGACTGGGGTGAGGATAACGATTCCAAATTTGTCATAAAGCTTGGTTTTCCTGTGAAGTTTAAAGATGAACAGGCAGATTATACCAGAGGTTTGGTCTGCTTTCCAAAATTCGTCGGGAAAGTAGGCGAGGATGAAGGTATAGGGGGTATGTATGGGCGTGGCAATGCTTAGATATTTTATACAGGTTCACTGGAATATACAGGAATCTAGGTTGGCAGCTACCTTGCGGTTCGCTGCCAATGGATCGTATCTAGTTTGATTGGCTGGGGGTTAGTCAAGCCGCTTTGTGCGGGCGTGGTCACGCACTTCCTGCAAGTTTAATATCTCGGCGACTTCGTAACGCGGCGGCAGGCTGTTTGCCTGCGGACGCAGACGAATAATCGGCGGGAAGTACCCCATGCGTCCGTGCAGTTCCGCCAGCACCAGGGAGGCGATGAAGTTGAGCGAGGGCAGGTTGACCAGGAAGGGTTCGTTTTGCCATTCTGTGGGGGTGAGGGGGATGGTATCCATCAGCGCCTGCAGCTGCGGCAGGAAGGGTTGCTGCGGGTCGAATTGTACAGGCACAGAAATGACCTGTGTTATAGGTGCGCGGAGAAACTCTTCGGTCTGCGTCACTTGCTGCGGGGTGAGGGGGTGGGAGAGGTTGAGGAGGATCATGAGACAATCAATTTTGAATGGACTTTATTAACGAGATTATTTATATCAATTGTGGATAAAGGTTCACCATGGTGGTAATCAGGCAACTCAATAATTGTGACGTTACGTCGGCGTGCTAATTGTTTTAATCGGGGATCTAAAGGTTGATTTGAGATTAAAAACTGATGAACATATGTACCCAAATAGATACTTTCACCCGCCATTTTTAATTGATCAAGTCCTTGTTTTTGTCTCTCATTATTGCTTAGTTTGACTTCAGCTATTCCAATCTGATTGCCACATCGAATAACTAAATCGATTTCAATCTGTTTAGAAACATCATTTGGAATTATTCCAGGAAATATTTCATCCACGTGGTTCTTAAGCGCATCATATACCGCCTTTTCAAATTTACCACCAATTGTTAGATTACCACGTTCATCACGGCTAAAACCATTTTTCATAAATCCTGGAAAAAATAAATTAAGATGTTCGGATATTGATATACTACCAGCCTTTATCTCATTATTACTAATTAAAATTGGTTGTCCCTTTTCAATGCGATATGAATATAATAGACTTTTTCCACCTTCGCTCTGAAAATATATAAAAGGTGCTTCTTTTTGAACTGAAAGTGTAAATGCTGCAAGTGCCATCATTTTTGTACCACCAGTAAGATAAAATACA
>CAZGDA010000130.1:0-5717 GCA_964524425.1 uncultured Anaerolineaceae bacterium
AAACGAAATGGAATGAAAAGCCATCGCCAGCATTTTGCCAGCGATGGCTTTTCCAGTTTCAGATTTGAAAAACCAACCCCTGTTGTCTATTCGTAAGAAAGCACTTCCCGAATGGTCAAGCTCGAAGCTCTGCGCGCTGGCATAGCGCTGGCTAACCCCGAAATGACCAGTACAATGATCAACCAGGCTATGTAACCCCACAGGTTCGTGCGGTACGGCAGGTAACTGCTCAACAACGATTCTCCCAGGGCTGCGTTTAATCCAATCGAGAGTGGCACGGCGAGGATAGCGCCTAAAATCCATGAGATCGCCCCAATCAGTATGCCCTCGGTAAGCACAATTTCCATCACTGTGCGGTCCGATGCGCCAGTGGCGCGCATCACGCCGATCTCGCGTACACGTTCCATCACGTTCATGCTCATCGTGCTAGTCAACCCTAAACCGCCGACCATCGCAATTAAAAGCGCCATGATCAACAAGAAAATGATGATCACGTTCACCGAGGCAGCGTTGGAATCTTCCGTTTGATAACGCGTGGTCATTTCCTGCACGCGGATGCCCTCAGTGGAAAACGCTTTTTCCAGCTCATCGCGCACCCGGTCCTGCGTTGCCCTGTCGTGTGTTTTTGTAACCAGGCGGATGTTGGCATATTGATCGGGTTGATGGGTGATTTTACTGACGTAGTCGTAATTGGCAAACACGAACGGGTTTATGGTCATACCCGCCATGCGGTATATACCCACAATCATAAACTTGTATTCTTGTTTGTTGATTTCCACGGTTACTTCGTCGCCCACTTTCAAATCCGGACGCACTTTCAGCAAAGCGTTGCCGATGACCATGGCATTTTCGTCGTCTGGCAGCAGCCAGCGCCCCTCCACAACCACCGGGTCAATTAATTTCGCGTCTCCAGGCGGAGCCAGAATGTCTACCGTGTTTGAGGTCTTCTCATCTCGCGAAAGGAATTGCGTGCTGACGTATCCCCAACCCTCAATTCCGCTGACGTCGGGAACGCTATAAACAATTTGCTCTAACTGCTGGATGCGATAGGTGCGGCTAAGACTCACGTTCACGTCCGAAAGATAATACCCCATTGTTTCCTCGATCGCCTTTGATATTGCCGCCTGGGTGTTGAAAACGCCGATGAAGGTGGCTCCGCCGAGCGTCAGTGTAAACAACGTCAACGCCAGCCTGCCTTTGCGCCGGAATGTGTTACGCAACGAGATTAACACCGGGCGCGAGAAGAATTGCACCTTTTCCAGCAGATGGTCAATCAGGCTCTTGCCAAATTTCCCCTTTCCCAAGCCGTAATCCGAAATTGCTTCCCGAATGGTTACGCGCGTACCGTTTAGCACCGGGACGAGGGCAGCCAGCAAAGGCGTACCCAACGCCACCGCAATTTCCAAAACAACCACTTCCCAGGGCGCGCGCAACGTACCAATGTTAAAATTCAAAAAGGTAGCGATGAATTTCGCCAGGAAAAACCCAGCAACGACTGCTGGAACACTGGCAAGAACGAGGGCAATCGCGCCAAAGGTGAGCACGAGCACAAAATACATGCCGATGATTTGGAACGTACGCCCGCCGACTGCTTTCATAATTCCTATCTGGCGCACGTGCTGGCTGAGCAAGGATGAAATGGTATTCAGCACCAGAAAACCGCTTAAAATCACCGCCAGGAAACCAAGAATCCCCATCACCAGCAGCAAAGCTTGCGTAACGTCGCTGCCCCAGTGCCGTCCAGGCTTCAAGACAAAGGTAAAATAAACCTCCCGCCCGCTTTTCTCGACTTTATCCGCCACGTCTGCGGCGATTTTCTTGACGTGGTTCTCGTCGGTGTTGTTTTCCGCCACGCGGATTTTAACCGAGTTGAAATCGCGCGAGTTTTCCAGCCAAACCATCGTATCCGGGTTGACGTACCCACTGAGATAGTTAGTGAAGATATAGGGCGGAGAGTTAATATCGTATACGATTCCTGAAATGCGCATCCTGCGCACTCTGCCGCTGTCCAGTTCTACATCAATATAATCACCGATTTTCGCCTTCAATGCGCTTGCCGAAGTGCGCTCCAGAAAAATTTCATTGTCATTCAAAGGCGGCAGTTTATCCGGCGGGATTTCAGGGCGCAGGATGTCAATTTTCATCTCATCCGTTTTACTTTTAGCGCTTTCCTTTTGTTCTGCGCTGTAGCTTTGCCACTTCTTTCCAGACACCGGGGGGATGGCAACGATGAACATCATTACTTTTTTACCCGGTTCTACCTGGCTGCGCGCAAAAATACTCGTGCGACCCTCCACCGCTGCCACACCGGGCACCTGGCGCAGGGAATCGAGCAATTCGTCCTGGAATGCGTCGGAATAGATGGTAGCTTCGCTTGGGTTAGATGCCTTATATTCCCTGTCCATGTCGTTTAATAATATAAGATACTGCGTGCTCACAAACCCAACTGCGAACACTCCAATCGCAATCGAAAGCACAACTAAAACCGTGCGGGTCTTGTTGCCTCTGATGTCTGCCAATACTTTTCGCCAACGAGGTTGCATAATAAAACCGTTCTCCAATAAAATTAGTTTTTCCTATCCTCTACCCGCTATCCAATTACCCTTGCAAAGATAAGAGTAGAATCCTCTAATAAATATGTTTAAGTATACGTGTTACTCGTTACAAGGTTACATAATAATAAATGAACTAAATAATTACTGAACCCTTGTTCATAAAGAGTATATCATAGTATAAATTTTCGTGGAAACGAAAACCATATCCGTCAACAGTATGTTATCATTAGCAGGAGAAGTGACGGAGGTCAACAATGTCCAATTTACGAGGGAAAATAGCCATTGTAACCGGCGCTAGCCGCGGCGCCGGGCGCGGCATTGCCATTGCCCTGGGCAAGGTTGGTGCAACTGTCTATGTTACCGGGCGCAGCCAGCGCGGCGCATCCACTACCGAGAATCTCCCCGGCACAATTGACGAAACCGCCCAAGCAGTCAGCGCCAGCGGCGGGATGGGGATAGCCGTTCTTTGCGATCATACCCGCGACGAAGATACTGCTGCTTTGTTCGCCCGCGTGCAGCGAGAACAGGGACGGTTGGATTTGCTCGTCAACAACGTGTGGGGCGGGTACGAACGATATGAAGAAAGTAAATTTGACGCTCCCTTCTGGGAACTGCCCGCCCGCCACTGGCAGGGTATGTTCACCAGCGGCGTGCGCGCCCATCTCATCGCCAGCCAGTTTGCAGCACGGCTCATGCTGCCGCAGCGCTGTGGATTGATCATCAATACCACCGCCTGGGACGACGATAAATACCTGGGAAATTTATTTTACGACGTGGCTAAAAATGCTATTAACCGCATGGCATATGGCATGGCGCGTGAATTGCGCCCTCACAACGTCGCTGCCCTGGCTCTGGCGCCCGGTTTCATGCGCACCGAACGCGTCCAGGCTGTTATCGGTGATACACCGGGGTTTGATTGGAGCGTAACCGAAACCCCGCTGTACGTCGGTCTGGCAGTGGCGGCGCTGGCTGGCGACGCCGATATCATGCGCAAATCTGGCAAAGTCCTCGCCGTGGGAGACCTAGCCCGCGAATACGGCTTTTGCGACGCAGATGGGCGCCAGGTGCCGCGCTTTCGCCTTCCCGCCGATGAAAATGCCACTTGACCCTTAGGCAAACACACCCTATAATGAGAAAGAATGGAAAACATTCATTCGTGGGATATTTCGATATCCCATTTCTCTTATATTGCGAGGAGCTACACGCCAGGCAGTTGAAGGTCGTTTTCCACTGCTGATATACCGTATATGTTTTCTAGAATTAGAACACTGTTGATCGGCTCTCCGCTTCCCACCCAAGAGGGCGTCCATCGCCGCTTAAGTAAAATCCGCGCCCTGGGTGCGCTTTCACCAGACGCGCTATCTTCAATTGCTTATGCCAACCAGGAAATTTACCTCGGGCTTATCATCGCTGGCAGCGCCGGCTTAGGACTTGCCTTCCCCATCGCTATTGCTATTGCCGTTCTCCTGGTGTTGGTCTCTCTGTCCTACTTCCAAACCATTCAGGCTTACCCATCCGGGGGCGGGTCTTACGTCGTCGCCAGTGAAAACCTGGGCAAGTTCCCCGGCTTGGTGGCAGGTGCAGCGTTGTTAATTGATTACGTCCTGACCGCCGCGGTCAGCCTGACCGCGGGTGTGGCTGCCATCGCCTCGGCTTTCCCGGTGCTGTGGGAATACCGCGTGCTTCTCTCCCTGCTGCTCCTGGCTGGTATCACCATCCTAAACTTGCGCGGACTTCGCGAAACAGGCTCCATAATCTCTATCCCGGTATACCTGTTCTTGCTTACATATTTTCCCATGCTCGCCTATGGGATCGTGCGTTGGATCATCGAAGGCAGCCATCCTTTAGCAGTATCCGCGCCGCTGGCTACCACTCCGCTGACTCTTTTCCTCGTCTTGCACGCTTTCTCAGCCGGCTGCACCGCCATGACAGGCATTGAAGCCATCAGCAATGGCGTGCAAGTGTTTGAACCGCCTGAATCGAAGAACGCCGGGCACACGATGATCATCATGGCGGCGTTAATGGCGGCTCTCTTTCTGGGCAGCATCGGTCTCACCCAAGGATTAGGGGTTATCGCCAGCGCCGACGAAACAATCTTGTCTGCCCTCTCCAGAAAACTATTTGGCTTCGGTTTCTTCTACCTCTTAATTCAGATAAGCACTATGCTTATCCTGGTCGTAGCTGCCAACACCAGCTTCGCCGGCTTTCCGCGCCTCTCCGCCATTTTAGCCGCCGATGGTTACCTGCCGCGCCAGTTCACCAACCTGGGCGATCGCCTGGTATACAACAACGGTATTCTCAGCTTGTCTCTTGTAACCGGTGTTTTGATCGTCTTTTTTAACGGTGATACGCACACCCTCATACCCCTGTTTGCCGTGGGAGTTTTTCTGGCATTCACCCTCTCGCAGGCGGGCATGATCGTTCACTGGTGGCGTCTGCGCGGCAAAGGCTGGCAGGTAAAAGCCATCCTGAATGGCTTTGGCGCTCTGGCGACTCTATTGACCCTGCTGGTCGTCGGGGTTAGCAAATTCCTGGACGGCGCCTGGATTACCTGCATCTTGATTCCAGCGTTTGTGTATGCCTTGCAAAAAATCTACAACCATTATCAGGACGTGCGCCAGCAACTCTCGCCGGTGGGGATTCCTGCTGCTCCTCTGCCCGTCCCCTCCATTCGCCGCGCCGTCATACCAGTCAGCGGGGTGCACCGCGGCATGATTGACGCGGTCAACTTTGCCCGCGCCAGTTTCTCCAGGGTTACCGCGCTTTACATTGAGCTAGAGCCTGGGCACGCCGAACGCGTCCGACCGCTCTGGGAAGCCTGGTTCCCGGACGTGGAATTTGTCGTGCGCCCGTCCCAGTATCGCTCCATCATTGCCCCTCTGCTTGCATACCTGGACGAATTCGATCAAGAATCTTCCGACGGACAATTAGCCGCCGTCGTGCTTCCGGAAATTGTGCCTTCCAAGTGGTGGCATAATTTACTGCATAACCAAACTGCGTTGCTCATCAAAAGCATCTTGCTTTTCACCCGCCGCCAGCGCGGCTTTCAACGCATCATCATTGACGTGCCCTATCACCTGGAACGCTAAGAGAGGTTATGGAAAACATCCTCCTCTACCAATAAAAAACGGACGCTCCTTGGGAGCGTCCGTTTTCGTTCCA
>CAZGDA010000131.1:0-5714 GCA_964524425.1 uncultured Anaerolineaceae bacterium
CTGCACAACATCCGCGATTGGACCAGCGACCGCCACCACACCACCGACGACACACCCTATGGCGGAGGCGGCGGAATGGTGATGAAGCCGGAACCTATCTTCGCCGCTGTCGAATCTGTTTTGGGCGCACCGCCCGCCTGTCCCGTTTTCTTACTCACCCCGCAGGGCAGGGTTTTCAACCAGCGCCTGGCGCAAGAGCTTGCCCAACTGCCACACCTCGCCCTCATCAGTGGACGCTACGAGGGTGTGGATGAACGCGTGCGCCAGCATCTCATCAGCGCAGAAATCTCCATCGGGGATTACGTACTCACCGGCGGCGAATTGCCCGCCCTCATCCTCATTGACGCGATCAGCCGTCTGCTGCCCGGCGTGCTGGGCGACCCGCAAGGCGCCAGCAAAGACTCGCACGCCAACGGACTATTGGAATACCCTCACTACACCCGTCCGGCAGAGTTCCGCGGCTGGCAGGTGCCGGAAATCCTCGTCTCGGGAGATCACGCCCGCGTGGCGCGCTGGCGCCGTGAACAGTCCCTACTGCGCACGCTCAAACGCCGTCCCGACCTGCTCGAAACCGCCGAACTGGATGAGCAAGACCGCATATTCCTCCACAGCCTTCACGATTCTGAATGAATAATCCTCCCCCTCCTCTCGCCTATACTTCTCTGGTCCAGCGCCTGAACCGCTTTCCCCAGGGCGCGCCGCCCGCCGAGACGTTGTATAAAATCCTGCAAATCTTGTTCAGCGAAAGCGAAGCCGGACTGGTAGCTCAGCTTCCCATCAAGCCTTTCACCGCGGCACAAGCCAGCCGTATCTGGAAGCTGGATATTACTGCCACGCGCAACACCCTCGACGAACTTGCCAGCCGCGCTCTCCTTCTGGATGTGCAGCACAACGGCGAAACCATCTACACCCTGCCCCCGCCTATGGCAGGTTTCTTCGAGTTCTCGCTCATGCGTTATCGCAGCGACATTGATCAGAAAGCCTTGAGTGAACTGTTTTACCAATACCTCACCGTAGAAGAAGACTTCATGCGTGAACTGGTAGGGCGCGGGGAAACCAAAGTCGGGCGCGTGTTCATTCAGGAACCGCTCATACCCACCGCCCACGTGCTGGATTACGAACGCGCCAGCGCCGTCATCCAATCCGCTGCCGTTATGGCAGTGGGTACGTGTTACTGCCGCCACAAAGCCAGCCTCGTAAAAGAGACCTGTGCTGCTCCTCAAGATGACATTTGCATGACCTTCAACGGTGTAGCTGAATCGCTCAGCAAACATGGTTACGCCCGCCGCGTTGACGCTGTTGAGGGGTTAGATATTCTGCAAAAAGCCTACGCCCACAACCTGGTGCAATTTGGCGAAAACGTGCGCCAGGGAGTCAGTTTCATTTGCAATTGCTGCGGCTGCTGTTGTGAAGCGCTGATCGCCGCCCGCCGTTTTGCCCTTTCCCACCCCATTCAAACCAGCAATTTTATCCCCCAGGTTGCCGAAGAAAATTGTAACGGCTGTGGGAAATGCGTCAACGTCTGCCCGGTTGAGGCGATGTCTCTCGTCTCGGCAAACGACCCCCGTCAGCCCAAGCGCAAAAAAGCCAAAGTGGACGAAGATATTTGTTTAGGGTGCGGTGTGTGTGCGCGCGTGTGTGATCACGGCGGCGTGCGCATGACAGCCCGCCCCAGTCGCATTCTCACACCTGCAAACGCCATCCATCGCATTGTGCTCATGGCAATCGAACGCGGCGGTTTACAAGACCTTATTTTTGATAATCGCGCCCTGACCAGCCATCAGGTTATGGCGTCTATTTTGGGCGCGCTGCTGCGCTTGCCGCCCCTCAAGCGCGCCCTAGCCAGCCAGCAGGTAAAATCACGCTATATAGAAGCTCTGATCGCGAGGGTGAATCTATGAATCAGCCAGACTCTCCACAATACGTTAGTGTCAATTGCCCCAAGTGCAACGCTCCCCTGTCAGATCAGGCGGAGCAAATCGTTTGCCCGTATTGTGGTTCACTTCTTCTGCGCACACATCAGGCGTCTTCCCAAGCCAGCGCCAGTCCACAAAACCCCACCGTCGTCAGCGGGTTACACCTCAAGCCGTATACCTGCTTCGACCAGCAAGGCACGGGTATGCAAGCTTTTAGCCTGCTCATTCCAACGGGTTGGAACTTCACCGGCGGCGTCGTTTGGCGTCTGGATAACCCAGGCACGCCAGCTGCCATCGCCTTCCAACTCGTTAGTCCCGATGGCACAGAAATATTAGAAGTGTTTCCTTCACTCACTTTCTTTTACACAAACATTTCCAGTATGTTGATGACCAAGCCAGTCGGCAGCGTTTAGTTCGGAAACGAAGTGCGTCCGCCCTGCGGTGCCGGGCGCGGCGTGCAGGAAATCTTCCTGCCGCGTTTTCGCAGCCGGGCGGGAAACCTGCAAATCCTCAACATGGAGGTCAATCAAAACCTGGCGCAACAAATGCAGGCGATGACACCCCAGCAACCCACCCAGGGCATGAGCGCCGAGGGAGCCAAAACGCGCATTCAATTCCAGTGGGAAAACCACCAGTGGGAAGAAGAAATCTACGCCGTTTTCGCCGCGGTAAACATCCACACCCCCGGTTTGTTTGGCAGCCAACAGATGGTCTTTTGGTCGCTAGATTACCTGCACTCCTTCCGCACCCTCTCTGGGAAACTGGATTCGTGGATGAACCTCTTTCAAACCATCGTTCACTCCTATCGTCTCAATCCACACTGGTTTGCCGCCGTGATGCAAGCCAGCCAGTTTATGATCCAGAATCAGATTCAACACATCCAGCACATCGGACAAATCAGCCGCATCATCAGCCAAACCAGCCGCGAAATCAGCGACGTGCAAATGCAGGCTTACTACCAAAGGCAGCAAACGATGGAGCATCTCTCCGCCAGCTTCAGCCAATACATGCGCGGTGTGGATGCCTTTTACGACCCTCACAAAGGTACGAACGTTGAGTTGCCTTCCGGGTACCAGCACGCCTGGGCAAACTCGCTGGGGGAATACGTCGTTACAGATAATCCCAATTACAACCCCAACGTCGGCTCGAATCTGAACTGGACGTCCCTGACACCCCCATAGCCATCCGAGGGAATAGTATGCTCAAAGAAAAGACATTACTGGGGTATCTCACCCTCGCCTGCCTGGTGAGCCTGGGGATCGTGCTCTACATCTTCAGCCTGCCCACCGATCCAAAAAATGCCTGGCTTTGCGGGCTTTCCCTGGCGCGCTGGTTGATGCTGGCAGGCGCCCTCGTTTTGCTGGCGCTCTGCACTGCGAGCACCTATTCCGCCTGGAGCAATCCCTTGCGGCGCGTGCGTAACCTCCAACGTGTGCTGGAAACCCCCGCCTTGTGCGCTGCAATCATCACCCTATCCATACTCAACCTGCTCGGCGCAGCCTGGTTCGCCGCCTTTTGGCAGCGCTACGCCACAGACCAGTTCATCCACGCCTACCTGCTGCGATTCGCCCCGTTTGTATTCTGGCTGGCTGTGCTCAGCCTGCAAACTCTCACCGTGCTGCCCATCTTCCAATCCAGCCTGCGTCCCCATTACCTAGCCTTCCTCTTTGCCTGCCTTCTGGTAGGGGGAATAAAATTGTTCACCAACAACCTGACCGTAGAACAGATGCCCTGGGACGTAAAATATTACTACCTCCTTGCAGAGCGCGGTTTCGGGGGATACAACATCGCCCCTTACGTCTATCGCTTCGCCACGCCCTTCCTGGCACGCGCCGTCTCCACCACTTTATACATCCCCACCTACGCAGCTTACAGCCTCATAGCTGTCTGTGGCGCGGTATTACAACTCTTCGCTGTGCATTTGCTCGTCCGCCATCTCGGCTTTGGAACGAGAACTTCCTTGTTGGCGATGAGCGTTGTGGCTCTTAGCGCCTTCAACGTCAAATACCTGCTTTTCGACGTGTCGCGCCCAGACCACCTGGCATATTTTTTCATGGCGCTCGCCATGCTTGCTGTGCTCACAGATCGCATCGTCTGTTGCGCTTTGTTGTCTGCCGTCGGGTTACAATTCCGTGAACATCTCGCCATCCCTCCCGTCCTGTTTGCCCTGCTTAACGCCAGAGACTGGCTGAGAAACCGTTCACAGTGGCGACTGCTCCTCAACATTTTTTTGCTTGGGCTGGTTACTGCGCTGGCGCTCTTTCTGCCGCGGCTTTTTATCCCCATCAATGAAACCACCCAATTCGTTGACCCGCAAAATCCGGCGTCCCTGCGCAACCTGACCGACATGCCTTTGAATTTGCGTCGCGACAGCAATTTCCTTTTCGGTGTGCTGGCGTACTTTCTACCCATTCTGCTCCTGCTCACCCCGCCGCGAATGAAAGCGCTCTGGCGCAGCCTAAGACCTTACCGCCTGGTTTTGGGCGCTTACGTGGCAATCGTGTTGCTGCTCACTCTTTACGGCGGGCACGACATTATGCGTTACCTGTCTTATATGTTTATCCCGCTGGTCTTCTTTGTCTGCTTCATCAGCGCCCAGGCTCTACCCGTCAGAGAGTGGGTGTACGCCTTGATTGCCACCGCCATTTTCAACCGCGCCTTTAGCTGGATTCCCGGCTGGGACGTGGAACAATTCCTGGATTATTACGGCGCCTACGGAGATAGAGTGAACTATTCCTCATTGCTGCGCTGGCTTGAATTATTGGCTTGGCTGGCAGGGGCGTTTCTTTTGCATTATACTTACACAAAATCAACTCGCAAGGAGAATAATAATGGACGTACTAACCTATAACCGCGCCGCCTGGGCAAACGAGGTCAAAAATGGCAATATTTGGACTGTTCCCGTCAGTGCAGAAGAAGTTGCTGCGGCGCGCCAGGGACGCTGGCAAATTGTGCTGACTCCCACCAAAGCGGTGCCAGCGGAGTGGTTCCCAAAATTGAAAGGCTGCGACGTGCTCTGTCTGGCTTCCGGCGGTGGGCAGCAAGCTCCCATCATGGCAGCCGCCGGCGCCAACGTTACTGTGCTGGATAACTGCCCCGCGCAACTGGAAAGCGACCGCATGGTCGCCGAAAGAGACGGATTGGCGATTCGCACAGTACAGGGAGACATGGCGCACCTCGACATGTTTGCTGATGAGAGTTTCGATTTAATCATTCACCCGGTTTCAAATTCCTTCGTGCCGGATGTCAAACCTGTCTGGAAAGAAGCCTATCGCGTTCTGCGCCGCGGCGGAGTGATGCTGTCTGGTTTTATGAACCCTGCCATTTTCGTATTTGACATTCAAAAACTGGACGAAGGGCTTCTGGAAGTAAAATACAAACTGCCTTATTCCGAACTGGAAAGCCTATCCAAAACCGAATTGGAACAGTACATGGCTAAACAAGAGCCTCTGACTTTCAGCCACACGTTGGAAGACCAAATTGGCGGTCAAATTGCCGCCGGTTTTGCCATCGAAGGCTTGTACGAAGACATCTCACCAAACGACGTAACTTCCCAATACATGCCTACCTGCATGGCGACAAAAGCGGTCAAACGCAAGTGAGGCATTCAGTTTGCTCAATTTATTTCTATATCGTTAATTAAAAGCGATGCGGGGGGCTGAAAAGCCCCCCGAAATCATAGAATACTGAGCAGAATATCGTAAAAGATTTACGCAGATTATCTGAACAGAGAGAGGATGAACTGCGGCGCCACGTTCGCCTGCGATAACATCGCCGTCGCTGTTTGCTGCAGAATGG
>CAZGDA010000132.1:0-3390 GCA_964524425.1 uncultured Anaerolineaceae bacterium
ACGAGAATCCTCCGCGACCTCCGCCTCTCCGCGTGATCAAATTGCAACTCACGCGAAGGCGCAGAGAATGGAAAACATTGAAAAGGGAAAAGGGAAAAGAGGGATAGAACATCCGTAGCCCCATGTAAAACAGAGGAAGTGTGTAATGAAAGATATTGATGAAATAACGGGAAGTATCGTTGATGCGGCATACAAGGTCCACACTGGATTGGGTCCTGGTTTATTGGAATCCGTCTATGAAGCCGTATTAGCACGAGAATTGGAAAAGCGGGGTCTAATTGTCGAACGCCAAAAGGTTATATTCTTTGAATATGACGGAATGCGATTTGATGAAGGCTTAAAAGTGGATTTACTGGTGGAAGGAATGGTTGTTGTTGAACTTAAATCGGTAGAAAAGTTTGCTCCTGTTCATGCCAAACAAGTTTTGACGTATCTACGATTGCTGCATCTCCCTGTTGGTTTACTAATTAACTTTGGCACCCTCACTTTAAAAGAAGGGTTGAAGAGAATTGTCAATCATTATCAACCCTCCGCGACTTCGCCACTCCGCGTGAACCAAGTAAGAGGTTAACTTGATTTGGAGCGGATTATTTTAAAGGGCTGCTCGAATGTATCCGCGAAATACGCGCCAGCAAGCGGCGTTTCTATGATAGACAGTCGAGGTGATACGAAGAAAGGCTCAAGCGCAGGTCTGATCGAACGCTACTGGCAGACGGCGAACTCCAGAGATTGGCAAGCCTTCGCGGCTTTACAGCATGATGATATGCTCTACAGTCTATCCCAGACGCGCGAACGCGTGCAGGGCAAGGCAGGTTACACGGATTTCAACGCCACCTTCCCCGGCGATTGGCAGGTCGAAATCGCCCGCGTCATCGCCGAGGGGGAGCAAGGCGTTTCCCTTACGACATTTCGGGTGAGCGGTCAGGCGCAGCCCTGTATCACCTTCTTCGATTTCAAATATGGATTGATCTACAGCATCACAGATTTCCGGCGAGAGCCTTATGACCCACCCCAGCGCACCTCGCGCTTCGTCGAAAGAGATTGAAATAAACAGGATACAACACTGCCCTTCGCGACGCCTGTTTGGTCGCATTGTGTCCTTCAAGATACTCCCCTTATTTTAAACTCGCTCTCCATCTTCCCCACGCAAAGCGTCGCACTCAAACGTGTGCTATCAAGGGACATGACAAAAGTCATTCTGTCCCTTGACAAATGTCTGATATTTCGGTAAAATATGAAATATCAGAAATAAACGTAGTTACCGAAAACAGCGGGGGGGCTAACTGCCTCTCCTTCGCCAATACCCACCCTCCGGCGGGCGCTGGCTGGGTGCCTTTCTATCACCACACATCGCCTGCCGCCGCCCGTTTTCGGAAAAGGAGGCTTTTTGACACCATCCTTGCAATTCGATTTTCTCCAAGACGATCTGTATCGCGTGGAACAGCGCATGTGCGCCCAGGTGGAGCAGGATTTTCCCGCCCTTGCAGAGGCACTCCTGCCCCTCATCCGCCGCGGCGGCAAACGCCTGCGCCCGACTTTAACCCTCCTGAGCGGCGCCATGCTGGGCGCGCCGCACCAGCCGCTCGTCAGCCTGGCTGCCGGTATCGAGATGCTGCACACCGCCACGCTCGTCCACGACGATCTGATTGACGGTGCCCTGCTGCGACGCGGCAACCCCACCTTGAATGCCCACTGGTCACCTGCCGTCACGGTGCTTAGCGGTGACACCCTCTTCGCCTGCGCCGCGGGACTCGTCGCCCAGTGCAACTCGCTGCCCGCCATGCGCCTCTTCTCCAGTACGCTCGCTACCATCGTCAACGGCGAGGTCAGCCAGCTTCTCAGCCAGAGCAGCTGCCAGAGCGTACCAACGCGAGCAGAATATTACCAACGCATCGCAGCCAAGACTGCCGCCTTGTTCCGCACCTGTACGCTGGCGGCAGGTCTGCTCAGCCCAGCCGGGGAGGAAGACATCGCCGCCGTCGGACGTTATGGATACGAGATCGGCATGGCATTTCAAATCGCTGACGACGTCCTGGATTTTAGCGGGGATGAAGCGAGCGTCGGCAAACCACTCGGCAGCGATCTTCGCCAAGGCATCCTCACCCTGCCGCTGATCTGTTACCACGAGTTGCACGCGGATGACCCCGACTTGCGTGCTGTGTTGCAGGGCAGCCACGCCAACGGGGAGGTACAGCGGCTTACCTGCGCCATTCAGTACAGCGGGGCTACCCATCAGGCGCTTGAAGAAGGGCGCGCCTTTGTCGAACGCGGACTGGCTGCCATCGCCCCCCTGCCAACCTGCCGCGAGCACACCGCTCTGGACGACCTGGCACGTTTCATCGTGGCGCGCACCGCGTAAGTTGAACTCTATTACATCTATAATACGTGGAGGAAATAAAATGTTACTCGATCAATATATCCCGCACTACCAATTTAATATGCTGCACAGCCTGCGCGTGCACGCCCCCATCGAACGCGTCTATCAAGCGTTTAAAGATTTACGACAGGAGGAAATTTCTCCGTTGGTGGAAATCCTATCCTATATTCGCGAACTACCAAGTCGCATGGTAGGAAAAAATATCCCAAAAGCGGCAGACGATCGCCCGTTTATCGAGCAGATGATGAACGGCGACTTTTTCATCCTGGCGGATGATCCGCCGCATGAATTCGTGTTCGGCTTCGTCGGCAAGTTTTGGGTGCTGACTGATGAAGCCTTCGTGAGGCTGGCAAGTCCAGAGGAGTTCATCGGCTATAACGACCCCGAAAACGCCAAAAGTGCAGTGAATTTCCTTTTCGTTCAAGAAGCAGACGGGAGCGTGCGAATATCCTCGGAAACGCGCATAGACGTACCCGGCTCGGCTGCGCGACGGAAATTCGCCCTATATTGGAGCGTCGTTTCCATCGGCGTCGTACTGATAAGGATCTGTTTGTTACAGGCAATCAAACGCCGTGCCGAGCGAACGATGAGCAACGCGGCGGGCTGTCTGGTGTGAATTGCGCCGCGCATCCACTTATATGACACAGAAACTGCGGAGGATTCTCCCTTATTATACTTATAACTTCCGCGCCCTCCGCGCCTCCGCGTGGTTGATCATTGGGTCACGCGGAGATGCAGAAACAACGGAGGATTTTAGTTATCCTTTTAATTCTCATAATTTCTGTGCTCTCCACGCCCCCGCGTGGCTGATCATTGGGTCACGCGGAGAGGCGGAAACCGCGGAGGATTTTAGTTTTCCTTCTAATTCTCATAATTTCTGTGCTCTCCACGCCCCCGCGTGGCTGATCATTGGGTCACGCGGAGAGGCGGAAACCGCGGAGGATTTTAGTTTTCCTTCTAATTCTCATAATTTCTGTGCTCTCCACGCCCCCGCGTGGCTGATCATTGGGTCA
>CAZGDA010000132.1:3490-5657 GCA_964524425.1 uncultured Anaerolineaceae bacterium
GTACCCTCCGCGCCCTCCGCGCCTCCGCGTGGTTGATCATTGGGTCACGCGGAGAAGCAGAAACCGCGGAGGATTTTAGTCATCCTTCTAATTCTCATAATATCCATACACTCCGCGCCTCTGTGTGGTTGATTATGTTTCGCGCGGAAACAAGGAGACAAAATGTTACTCGATGATTATATGCCCCACTACCAGTTTAACGAAGTGCACAGCCTGCGTGTGCACGCCCCCATCGAACGCGTCTACCGGGCGTTTCAGGAATTGACGGCGGGGGAACTATCCCCGCTGGTGGGCGTCATGCTTGCGCTGCGAGACCTGCCGGCGCGCATCAGCAGTCAAGGGAAGCAGGGCATCCAGGAGACACCATCCGCAACACCTTTTCTGGCACAAATGCAGGAAAATGGCTTCCTCATCCTGGCAGAAAAGCCACCCGAGGAAATCGTGTTCGGTTTGATCGGTCAATTCTGGAAGTTGGACGGCGGTGCGGAAGTGAAACTGAACCATCCAGAAGAGTTCACCCGTTTTAACAAGCCGGATTTCGCCAAAACCGCCGCAAATTTCCTCCTGGTGCAGGAATCTGATGGAAGCGTGCGCGTATCAACCGAGACGCGCGTGGAAACGCCCACGCCGGAAGTGCACAGAAAATTTGGGCTGTACTGGCGGGTGATTGCACTGGGCAGCGGGTTGATTCGCGTCCTGTGGCTGCAGGCTGTCAAACGGCGCGCCGAGAAAGGGCTGGCAAAGTCTGCCGGAGCATGAGCACCGGGTTGCAGGGTTAAGCCCGGAGTGGCGCGCCGGGGCGAATCCATCCGGTTACTTGTGCCACGGCACGTCAACCGGCACACCCGTGGGCGGAATCTTGGCTTTCGAGTCGCCAATGTAGACCGCATAGGATTTGCCTGCTTGCACATCGAGCGCCACCAGTTCGCTGGACGGGCAGTCCGTCAGGGCTTTGCAACCGGTGGCGCCGTAATGCCGGCTTTCCTCGTTGATCAGCACGGCGTAGAAAACGTACGTGCCGGGCGCTTCGATGGTAAATGAGAGCGGCGGAGAGGTGGGTAAAATCACCCCGCCGTGCGAGCTGGCAGGCATGACGACGTGGAATGTTTTCCCGCTGGACACTTCCTGAGCGTAGATCATGGACGTAAACCCAGCGCCGCCGCCTCCCATATCGAAAGTAACGGTTACCGTTGCCAGACTCGGCGGTTTGGATACCGGACTTCCCGTACAGGCAGCCACCCAAAAAAGGAAAAAACAAACCCAAAACAGGAAGGAACGGATTTTCATACAACACCTCCATTCCGGCTCGTGAGAAAAGACTTATAGCTTCTTGTAAGGCTCGCTATACATCCGAAATTCCACGTTATCATTATTGTACTCTTATTTTCTACATTCACCAAACTCAGCTATCATGGATAGCAAAACTTTTCCGCCGAACTCTATACACTTGACTGGTTTTTGCTACTATTTCAAACCTGCGCATATCTTTACAACAACCTGGCTTGTGAATTCCTAAAGAGACCTTATACTTATTGATAGCATGCATTTTATTTGATATTATCTTATTATAATGATAAATGTTTTTACGCAAGAACACCCCATTTTAACCGCGCTTGGCTTGTTATTCGCAGCCGGCATATTTCGTTTAATTGACATTTTTGTCCTACGCCTAGACGAAACCTGGGGTGAAATTATCCTATCTAAGACTGCTGCGGTCGTTCTCCTGTTTAGTTTCCTGGCTGTAAGTGGCAAGGGACCTGCTGCAGCGGGATTCCACACGCGCGCGGTTGGAACGAGTGTGCTGTTAGGAGTGTGCCTCACCTTCGCAGGGTTGCTGGCAGGGTATTCCATAGAGTATATCCTTCATGTTTATCGTGGACAGAGTCCTGTATTTCAGATTTCAGCAATTGATCCCAAATCTGGTCTGATTGGTGCAGCCGGATTCACTCTTCTATTATTGTCAGGCAACATTATAAATTCATTCGCCGAAGAAGGTTTATTCAGAGGTATCTTTATCCCTCTCTTCCTCCGAAAATTTGATTTTCAAACAACCTTATTGATTTCAGCGTTTCTCTTCGGTTTATGGCATTTACCTTGGGCGTTGAAAGCTATTATGAATACAAACGACATTTCGGCTACAATAATTGTCGGGGTTTTCATCGCAAAT
>CAZGDA010000133.1:0-5069 GCA_964524425.1 uncultured Anaerolineaceae bacterium
ACGGCTGGACGGGTCTCAATCCCCCGATCCAATTAGTGGATACTGAAACTCTAATCGCAATATTTCATACACAATGTTCATGGATAGTCTCAATCCCCCGATCCAATTAGTGGATACTGAAACAGGCAGACAGAAAGTCACGCGCGGCATGATTAACGACTTCAATCACCATATCCAATTCATGCATACGAAAACCAAAACATATATACAAACCATCTGAAAGAGAGAATCTGCCGAATACACCAGGTTGAATCCGCGATTTAATTCAACCGCTTCCCTATTCATCCCCTATCATTTTTTACTTGATTCCTCCACTTATTAAAGTTACAATCATATTGGTTCTGAAGTGGGCTGTCGCTTTTCATACGGTTCGAATTTAAACAAGATACCGATACAGCGCACACACAACGGAACCATAAATATTTCACCTTATATAAAGCTAGATATGCGCCTTCTCCAAATCATCTCATACTGGCTCATCATCCTCGGCAACAGCATCTACATCTTCTGGTTGCTCATCCTCCTCGTTATTATTTGCTATCTGGCTTACGCCATCATCACATAGAGTTATCTCTCTCTCTTATTTCCCGAAAAATAATATAAAAAATCGCAGACTATGTGCATAGAGATCGCGACCAAAAACCAGCTCATTTTAAAATGCAACACCCTGCAAGTTTTCCTCTCAAATCCCAACAAAAATTACACCATTTCGGGTATAATACGCTGCATCTTACTACTTATTTTGGAGGCTTTATACTTATGGTTACCTGTCCTGAATGCGGTGCAGAATTTGAACTCGAAGCCGGCGTTGAAGTCGGTGAAATCGTCGTCTGCCCTGAATGTGGCGTTGATTTGGAAGTTACTTCCCTCAAACCGCCTGCGGTTGACTTAGCGCCAATGGAAGAAGAAGACTGGGGCGAATAACACCCTTCTCTCATCTTTAATAAAAAGGAGATATATATGATCCGTGCAACCATCGTTGGCGGTTCAGGGTACACGGGCGGCGAGTTGGCGCGTTTACTTTGCGCCCATCCCGCCGTCGAACTCGTCCAGATCACTTCACGTTCACACCTGGGCGAGTACGTATACCAGGTGCATCCCAACCTGCGTAAACATTCCACCCTCAAATTTAGCGACCCGGAAACCGTCCAATCTGTTGACCTGCTTTTCCTGTGCCTTCCGCACGGGCAAGCCCAGCAAAAAATCGAACGCTGGGCAGAACTCGCCCCAAATATCATTGACCTTTCCGCAGACTTTCGCCTCAAAGATCAGCAACTATACCAGAAATGGTACGCAACCCCGCACGCCGCGCCGCAATGGCTGCAGAAATTCACCTACGGCTTGCCAGAATTGCATCGAGAGGAACTGCGTCAGGCGCATTACGTCAGCGGCGTGGGCTGCAACGCCACCGCCGTCAACCTCTCCCTGATGCCGCTCGTACGCGAAAACCTGCTTCAACTTGATAAACCAATCATTGCCGAAATCAAAGTCGGGTCCTCTGAAGGAGGAGCCGAACCAAACCCAGGTTCTCATCACCCCGAGCGCAGCAGCGTCGTGCGCACCTACGCCCCCTATGGACATCGCCACACCGCCGAAGTCATTCAGGAAATGCGCCTGCCAAACGTCTCGCTTACCATGACCTCTGTTGGTCTGGTGCGCGGTGCACTAGCCACCACCCACGCCACCGTCAAAGACGGCGTATCTGTTAAAGATTTATGGAAGGCTTATCGCCAGGTCGTGAGCGAAAATCCCTTCCTGCGCGTAGTAAAGGAACAGCGCGGGGTTTATCGTGTTCCCGAACCGAAAATACTGGCTGGTTCCAATTACGCTGACCTGGGGTTCGACCTGGACGTTGAAAGCGGGCACGTTATTTCCATCTGCGCCATTGATAACTTAATGAAAGGCGCAGCCGGTTCCGCCGTGCAGTGCATGAACCTCATGTTCAATCTCCCCGAAAATCAAGGCTTGGAGTTTCCAGGCTTGCATCCGATCTAAGCCCATGCCGAACACAAAAACCCCTCTAATTGTTGTAAAATTGGGCGGCACCGAAGGTGTAGATTTCAGCGCCATCTGCCAAGACGCCGCCGCATTGCTAAACCAGGGACGCCGGCTAGTATTTGTCCACGGCGGATCAGCCGAAGCCAACACCCTGGGAGAAGCGCTGGGGAAACCACCCCGTTTTGTAACCTCTCCCTCTGGTTTCACCTCGCGCTACACCGACCGCGCCACCCTGGAAATCTTCGCCATGTCCGTAAACGGCAAAGTGAACACCTTGCTGGTCGAACAACTGCAACGCCTGGGCATAAACGCCCTGGGATTAAGCGGTGTAGATGGGCGGTTATTACTCGCCCGGCGGAAAGATTCCATCCGTGTAAATGAAAACGGCAAACAGAAACTCCTGCGCGACGACTACACCGGCACCATAGAGCAGGTCAATGCGCCCCTGTTGCATAGCCTTTTGGAATCGGGCTACCTGCCGGTTATCGCCCCTCTCGCCGTTAGCCAGGCAGGAGAAGCCTTAAACGTTGACGCCGATCGCGCTGCCGCGATGGTTGCCGCAGCCTTACCAGCCGAAACCCTTTTGCTCCTCACTGCTGTACCCGGCTTGATGGCAAAATTTCCCGACGAGAGTACCCTCATCCGTAATTTACCTCTCACCCGTTTATCCGATGCCCTGGACGCCGCGCAAGGGCGCATGAAGAAAAAAGTCCTCGGCGCCCAAGAAGCTCTGGAAGGTGGTGTTACTCGCGTCATCATCGCCGATGGACGCATCCCTGCCCCAATCTCTGCTGCTCTTGCCGGGCAGGGGACCATCATCACTCGTTGAGATTTATTCTTAAGCCATAAAACAAAAGCAGCCTACCTATCATCGGCTGCTTTTTGTTTTTGTAAGCCAAATCACCGCGTCACTTCATAACTCCATCACTGGCTGGTGGTGAAACCGGTAGCCAGATAGTAAAGTGATTCCCATACCCGGCTTCGCTTTCCACCTCCAACCTGCCACCGTGCGCCGCCACCAAATCTCGTGCAATCGTCAAGCCTAAGCCCATCCCTTGCGGAAATCGCGTGGTTGCTCTTCCCCTGTAAAACGGAGCAAATATGCGCTTCATATCCTCTGCGGCAATCGTCTGCCCGCTATTGCTCACACGTAAAAATACTTCCCCGCTGTTTGGGATATTTTCTTCCGCAGCAGATTTCACACCCGCCTCCACTCGAATCGTCCCTTTTTCAGGTGTATACTTAATTGCATTAGAAAGCAAATTACCTAAAGCCTGCGCCAAACGATCTGTATCTGCCATCAAAACCGGCAAATCAGTGCCGATCTCCGTCTGCCAATGAATTAATTTCGCTTGTGCTGCTTCTCGCCAGGGAGTAAGCACACCGGGCAGCCATTCGCCAATAGAAATCGCCTGCAAATCAAGCTCACGCATCCCCAGCGGCTGGTCGTGTAAATGCGCTAGGTCATCCAGCAAATGGTGCAGGCGCACGATCTCGCCTTCCATTCCAAAAATCAACTCGTCGCGCAAGACCGCATCTTCATATGCTCCGCCTTGCAGCGCCTGCACCGCCGAACGCAAAGCGCCGAGTGGTCTGCCCAATTCATGTACCAGGTTCGCCAACAGGCGGCGACGGCTCACCTCTAGGGTTTGCAGCCGCTCCGTCAAGGCGTTAAAAGCCCTCACCAAAAGGCGGATTTCCTCCGGTCCCCTTTCCGCCAGTGGAGGATAAGACTGACTCATATCATCCGCACTGCTCTGCGCCAGTGTTGTGATCGCTTGCGTCGTTCGTTCCAGCGGACGTTCCAAAGTGTGTGCCAGTCCCCAGCCAAGCAGCGCGCCTAACACCAATCCCCCGCCCAACACCCAGCCAATTAAACTGCGTAATTCGGTGAAGCGTTGTTCAAAGCCTTCCAGTTGGTCGGTCAGGCGAATCACACCCACCACCCGCCCATCTCTGCCCACAACCGGCATAAAAATATCAGCAAACTCTGGACGTAAAAAATTCGGATAATGCAATTGCAGGCTTGGTTTTCCTCCCAGTGCCTGGTCCAGCCCCGGTAACTTCAATGCCTGCCCCTGCCGCTCCACGTCCGAAGGGTCACTGGATGCGATTAAATCTCCTTCTTGGTTCAAAAGCATCACCGGCATGTTCAACTTCGAACTAACGCGGCGCACAAATGCCTGCGCATTCTCTGCGTCATACCAAATGTCCACTTGATCAACCGTTGTCTCTGCCACCATTGCCGCCCGGCTTTGCAACTCAGCGGAAAGATTACTCAACAACACCTGCGATTCAAGCAGATAAATTAAAGCCACTCCTACCAGAGGCACGGTTACCACCAGGGGTACGATGTGACTTAAAATCAAACGCACGCGTAATGTATTCATAACTATACAATGCGGTTCACAGTCTGTGGTATAAACGCTGTGCACGTCTATACCGCTCTTGAATTATAGCATACAAAGCACTCAGCCGGTTTGCAGAGTGAAATAAAACGTTGCCCCCTTCTCCACTTCCCCTTCAGCCCAAATTTCACCCCCGTGTCTGTGCACAATCCGCTGCACAATAGCCAGCCCTATGCCAGTGCCTTGAAAATCTTGACTCTTGTGCAGCCGTTGAAACGCCCCAAACATTTTCTCCTTGTACGCCATGTCAAATCCGGCTCCGTCGTCACGCACGAAATAAACCTTCCTGCCAGGCTCATCAATAAAACCCAATTCAATCCGTGCCGATGCGTGTTTTGCAGTAAACTTCCACGCGTTGCTTAGCAAATTATCCAGGATGACCCGTAACAAAGACGCATCGGCGTTGACCATTAATGATTCGGGAGCAATAAAATCAACCATTCTGTTCTTATTGGCTATGCGCAGCTCGTCGTTCACCGCCCGCGCCACCTCACTCATGTCCACCTCGCTGATTTGCATCTCATTGCGCGTCAAACGCGATAATTTCAGCAGCTGATCAATTAATCCCGCCATTCTCTGCGCCGACGCCCGAATCCGCTCTAGATACATCTTCCCTTGCTCATCCAGCTTTTCTTCGTAATCTTCTGCCAACGCAACGCTATA
>CAZGDA010000134.1:0-5013 GCA_964524425.1 uncultured Anaerolineaceae bacterium
GTGATAGATTATCCCCTGCGCCAGTTCTTTCACTGGCGACGCAGCGGGCTGCGCTTTAAAAACGAGCCAAAAGACGCAGTCTATGCTGATTTACCTGAAGAAGAAAGACGGCAGGCGGAAGCCCAAACGACGCGTTTCGTGCAAACGTATCGGCTTGAGAAATTTGCTCGTAACAGTACGGCACGGAATTTTCGAGAAAATTTGTTTTATTTAGAGATGTTGGAAGGCGCCCTGGAAAGGGCTATGCCTGACCTGCCTGAGCAGCTTTGCGTGGCGGACGTGGGTACTTCGCACTGGTTTTACGTTCAGGCATTGTACGCGCTGCTTTGCTGGTGGCACTCGCCGAACAAACGAAAGGTGAGACTATACGGTTATGAAGCGGACGCATACCGCGTGTACGCGGATTTTCATTCCCGTTACGATCACGCCATAGCGCATATAAACGATCTCAGCGAGGTTGTGTTCATTCCCAAGCCCTTCCAGCGCCAGGCGAGCACTTACGATGTGATAACCTTGCTATTCCCGTTCGTGTTTTTGAGGGATCATCTTGAGTGGGGGCTGCCGCGTGGGAACTTCGACACGGTTCATTTGCTTGAAGACGTGTGGAACAGTGTCAAGCCGGGAGGATTGCTCGTCATGGTCAACCAAGGGGCAGAGGAATGCAAGGTGTTACATGAGCTGTGTGAAGGCAGTCAAATCGCGGTTCAATCAACCTGGAAGCATGCTTCTGTGTTGTACGAGTACGAATTGGAACGATTTGTCAGCACGGCTGTGCGAAGCGTGTAATCCCTGTTCTCCTGCGGATTTTTCTGAAAACACTACAAAGGCAACAGGATTACAACACCAAAATAGGTGGGTGTTATTTACGCGCCAGTTGCAAAAATAGGAATAGTACTAATTTCCTAGTTGACAAACTCCTTGACGTTGGATATAATTTCAATAGAATGTGCGGATATTATATATCTGCAAAAAATATTGTAATTTTGCCTCTGTTTTGCAATTACCATTGCATATTCAAGAAAACTGCAACGAGGCACGAGAGGGCGCTGTCTTTATTAATAGAGCAGCGATAAACAAATATTTTGATTTGGAGGTTTGTATGAAACGACTGACTTTGACCCTTTCTGTATTGTTCTTGGCGGTGGCTATTTTAGCTATACCGCTGACCGCTCAGGCAAGTGAGCAATTGCCCCCGCAGCGCACCATCCCGGTTACGGGTAATGGTTTGGTCAAACTCGCTGCTGGTCACGTGAACGTCTTGCAAATGAGGAGCGGAGATGAAATAGCGGTGCCCAACCTGGCAGCTAAAAATGTGAAGGCTTCGGTTGCAGCAGAGACAAAAAAGACCTTGCCGGCTGCTCTGCCTGAAGACGTTCACTTCGTAGATGCGCTTTCCATTTCCCTCGTTCAAGACGGTAAAATCTTGGAGATGTTACCTACGACGTTATCCGTCTCCTTTGCTGAAGACGCGGAATACATTTCCTGTGAATCGGATCGCAGCATTGTCATTCTGCGCTGGGACGACGTTCAAGGCTGGATGGAAATAGCCAAGCACACTCTTGAGACTACGTCTAATCTGCCGGGTTTGTTTGTGTTGGCGGTCAAGTAATCAAGTCGTGAATACAGGTTCAGGGGGTTTGGCGGAGAAAGCCAAGCCCCCGTAGAACATGCAATTGCGATACAATTCAGATGGGGTATGTTCAACTTGCCTGTGGATGAGGCGGGTTGAGTGTGTTTTACCGATCCGTTGAGCGGTATTTAGTTTTGTGCGCCTCCGTGCGTTTTACCCCAGCCGGATTTTAGATCCCGGGCTGGTTTTGCGCGCCTGGCAACCCTTCTCATTTTTATCGTTCCCATTTACAATTGCCCCACCGTGGATTATGGAATACTTATTCTTTGCTTAGATCACGGCGTTCTATATCCTGGTTATGTAACATTTTATAAGGAGGCTCGATGGTAAATATTTTCTGGAATCATAATCAACGTCGCCTGCGTGCTTTTTGGCGGCTTCTTTTTCAGACCATCTTTCTGTTATTGTTTAGCAGTCTCATTTCAAGTGCGGTGGTCATTATTACAATAATGCTGATGGGTATGGATATAAATACTCTGAGCGGTTCTTTCACTTCTGTGGAAGAGAATGTGATGAACCTCATGATGAATGAGCCTGTCCTCATGGCAGCTTCTAACCTTGCGTCTCTGCTGGCTATTACATTGAGCATTTTCTTAGCCGGTTTGATTCTGGACCGGCGGAAGTTTGGCGACTTCGGGTTGCACTTCTGCAAAGCCTGGTGGTTAGATTTTCTCTTTGGACTGGGGTTGGGAGCGATCCTGATGGTGATCATTTTCCTCGTCGAGCTTGGCGCAGGTTGGATTACAATCGAGGGGTTCTTTCACAGCAGCCGGCATCCTTTTGGCGTATCTCTGTTACTCGGACTGTTTACCTTTATATGCGTAGGAATTCAGGAAGAGTTGCTCTCGCGCGGTTATCATTTACGCAACCTTGCGGAAGGGCTTAATCTACCTTTTCTCAACCCTGGCGTTGCGCTTTTGCTTGGATACCTGATTTCTTCGTGTGTGTTTGGGCTACTTCACCTGGGAAACCCGGGGATGACCACCGTCAGCACGATCAATCTCATGTTGGCAGGGTTATTCCTGGGCTTGGGATATTTGTTGACCGGCGAACTGGCAATCCCGATTGGACTACACATCACCTGGAATTTCTTTCAAGGACGGATATTTGGTTTTCCAGTGAGCGGGTTATCGTCGGAAACAGCCCTGGTTGCCATCCGCCAGGGAGGTCCTGTGGTGTGGACGGGCGGAGAATTTGGGCCAGAAGCAGGTATTCTCGGTTTGCTGGCGATGATCTTGGGGGTTGTGCTCACAATCTTGTGGGTACGCTGGCGCAAGGGAAAGGCGCAGATTCAAACGCGCCTGGCGGAATATACGCCGCGCAAGGCTTCCTGAAGCAGGTTTGCCAAGGAGATCTCATGCTATGCGCGGCGTTCCCCATTCGGCGCCGGCGGGTTGAATCCAACGAGTTCGTTTTCCTGTTATTTGATCTGTTTTGGATGGGATAAATCGGATGCAGATTCAGAAGGAGACAGGCGCGCATACCTGTAGATTACCCATGCGCAGGCGGGAGTGGATGGGAGGCGAACCCACCGCGGCTCGCAACGCGACCCGCCACCGGTTTTGAAGACCGGGGAACCCACCGGGACCCAGCCACCCCCGTGGAATATTGTACCTTCTTTTTTCTCGGCTGTGTAGATGAAAAAGGGGCTGTCTAAAACGTTCTGAGATGTTCAGGCTATGCCGGCGGGGCGATTTAGCACCAGAAAAACACAGCTCGTATTGCCTAGCTCGGTGGGCGCCAGTTTTATGGATTGTACAACAGGCTGTCCGAGCAGTTCTTCCAAGAGCCAGGCATCCATTTGACATAACACAGGATGGGCAGGCAGGATAGCCAGGTAAGGGCAATAGCCCAAGATAATGTGCGGCGCGTGGGCGTGCGCCTCCCAGCGCGCCTGGTAATGAAGGGCGTTCAGATGTTGCACCGCCCGCCCTAGCCGCTGCGTCAGGTTGAGCGGCGCCGTGTTCCTCTCCCCTGCCAGCAGTCTGGCGGCGCGGTGAAGCACCTGGGGCTGCGCTTCTTCTTGCAGCGCGCTCAACAAAGCCTGCGCCAGGAGGGGGAGGTTGTTGCTGCGGGCAGATTGGGTGAGGCTGTAAACCTGGGTTGGGCGTCCGCGACTGGTGGTTGGGCGCTGCGTGATGACTTCCACCAGTCCTTCTCTTGCCAGCCAACCAAGGTGATAGCGCGCGTCCGCAGAGGTGATTTGCAAAGCGCGACTCAATTGATTCGCTGTGGCGGTGTGGTTTGCCTGTAAATAAGCGAGGATATCCTGGCGTGTGTTTTGCATAAGAATGTCCCGCAGATATTATATCAAAGCAGTGATTTTTAAATAAATAAAGTTGTAGTTTAGCCTGATAAGTCGTATAATTTATATGGACAAGCAACGCTGCTGCAACAAAACCGCAGGGGTTGTCCTCTTGCGGGATCGAGGAGGAGAGGGACATGGCTAGTTTTGTCGGTCAGGAAGTTGGGCGTTACCACATTCGTGAACAAATAGGGCAGGGCGGTATGGCAACCGTTTATAAAGCCTACGACAGCCGCCTGGAACGCCAGGTTGCGATTAAATTCATCCGCCCGATCGCGACGAGTAAGGAACACACCGAGAAATTGCTTAAGCGATTTGATCGCGAGGCAAAAGCGCTGGCAAAACTCTCTCATCCCAATATCGTAAAGATTTACGATTACGGTGAGTTTGAGGACACGCCTTACATTGTTATGGAATTTTACGGCGGCGGCACCTTAAAAGCTAGAACGGGGAAGCCCATTCCCTTTGCGGAAGCAGCTCATATCCTTGCACCGGTGGCGCGCGCCCTGGATTACGCCCACAAACGCGACATCGTGCACCGCGATGTGAAACCGGCGAATATCTTGATCACAGATTCGGGCGAGGCGACTCTGACCGATTTTGGCATTGCCAAGATTTTGGAGGCGGAAGAGGCTACTGCTCTCACCGGCACGGGTGTGGGAATTGGCACACCGGAGTACATGGCGCCTGAACAGGGCACTGGCAAGGCGGTGGATTATCGCGCCGACGTCTACGCCCTGGGAATTGTGTTTTACGAGCTGGTTACCGGCAGAAAGCCATTTTACGGGGACACGCCGGTTTCGGTGATGCTCATGCACATCAATCAACCCCTGCCCAGCGCCAAGGCTATCATCCCCAATTTGCCGCAGGAAGTGGAAAACATCCTTCAGAAGGCGCTGGCGAAGAATCCAGGCGACCGCTATGCGGATATGGGAGCTTTTGCCAGCGATTTGGATCGCCTGGCGCTGCACTCTTACGCCCCTGCTTCGATAAGCAGCACCATTACAGGAGAGCGAACAGCGGAAATGCCGCAAGAGTCGCGCACGTCTCCATCCCACCCTGCCATTTCTGGCACGTA
>CAZGDA010000135.1:0-4816 GCA_964524425.1 uncultured Anaerolineaceae bacterium
CTGGGTTGCTTTGGGCATAACTTCGCTCCACAACATACGCTGCATTTCTTCTATAGCTTTTAGCACTTTGGCGCGTAAGGGTTTGGTAAAACGTACTTCTTCTGCTTTGCGCAGAGGAATGAAGTATATAAATCCGCGCTCCACCTTTATACCGCTGTTCTCTTCTAGAAGCAAACCGTAGGCGGTTAATTGCAGTTTGAAGTGTGTATAACAAGTTTTGGAAAGTTTAAAATCCACAGGGATGATTTCTTGTATTCCGTTCTTATTTTCAAGCCAGATGACCATATCCACCTTGCCTTTTAACCCCATACGCTGTGAAGTTACAGCAACATCAAATTCACGACGCCCCTCGGATAAACCATAGGGATGCAGACTGCGACGTTTTTCACGCCCTTCTTCTTCTAGACCTGCCTCGACGCCTGCCTGCATTTTATAAGTCGTTGGACGCACATCGGGCAAACAAAGGGCGTAGTAGAGTATTCGCGGGCAATACTCCCACTGTTTCAGGTCTGAAACGATGAAAGGGAGGTCATCCTCCCGGAGCAGTTCATTGTTTTGTATAGTTTGTTCTTTCTCGTTATTCATCTTGGTTAATCTCTTTCCTTTTTTGCCAATCTTCGGCGCAGATTGGGTAAAGATGGATCTTACCTTGTTTTTTACCCAGCGTCTTTTTTATTTTTAGCATGAGTTCATCTTGATGAGCTGACACAAGCCTCCCGCTAAAGGCGCTGTATTGAAAACGATCTAATCCATAATCCAGACAGATGTCGGCAATTTTGGTGCGTTTGCGATCGTCGGGTATGTCGTATACCAGAATACATTGCATAGGTCATTCAGGTTGTTTATTGCCGTTATATCGAAAGAGCAATGCCACTTTCTTCGCTTTCAACAGGTTTTGATATGATTTACCATGCCATCACAAAGGGGCGATATTCGCCACGCTCACCGCGCAGGTAGGTAGCCAGATGGCGCGCCTGATTTTGCATGATGAGACGTAGGGAGGTGCGTTTGTCTTCGTAGGGTGTTGGTGCATCCAGGCGCTCGAATACCTTTTCTGCTAATGTGCGCCGCGTCTCTTTGGTCAGCATTTTACGCTCATCTTGCTCGAAGTGCGCTCCTTTATTTGCCATGCTGATGACGGTGCGATCCACCACTGGCTGACGATACTCTTCGATAAAATCCAGGGTAAGGCTGGGTTTGCCGGGGCGATCGGTGTGGAGGAAACCGGCGTAGGGGTCTAAACCGGCGAGAGTGAGGCAGCGCTCTACCTGCCCATAAAGGATGCCGTAGCCGTAGTTGAGGGCGCTGTTAATGGGATCGGTGGCACCCCTGCCCGTGCGACCAGGGAAGACAAATGTTTCGGGAAGGATGAGGCGAACAGCCTGCCAGTAGCGCTGAGCGGCTTGCCCTTCGTGTCCCATAATTTCCATGCGTAAATCGTCCAGGGTGGCGGAGCCATCCAGAACTTCGGGGTAGGCGCGTATCTGCTCGATTTCGATGAGGTGGTCTGTGATTTCGTTAGCGCAGTGGTGAATCTGCTCGTATAAAGCGGGATTGGTTTCTTTGCGATATTTGCCTATGTATTTCAATAAATTGATTTGGTTTTGCAGTTTTCCTATGCTCAAACAGATGACGAAGTGAAGGGCGGACGGATTTTGATAAGCAATTATTTGGGCGCGGCGGGTGGCGATAGTCCCGGTTAGACCGGCGCTATAGAGGCTGGCGTAGGGTGTGCCTGTGCCGCTGACGAAGTGGATAGGGATGCCGCGCTCGGTGCATTCACGGATGGCTTCGGCGCTGATGCTGACGCCCTGGTTGGCAATGGTTACTGTTTCCAGGTGGATGAGGGGAGCCTGGGTCAGTACGTCTCCTTTTTGAGTTACTAAAAGGCGTTCGCTGTGTTTGCCTATGTGTGCTCCATACTCATCTACGAGCAGGTGTTGGATTATGCTCATGTCTCCTCCATTGCGGTGTGATTTTGTTTTAGCTTTGTGATGTCGCTCCAATAGGGTTGCTGACCGGGTATTTCCAGCTGGTATGCTCCGTTGCCCTTGATGGTGAGTTTGCCAACCTGCACTGCCTGCCCCAGGATAAGCCAGGGGAGCAGTTCGTTCCAGGCAGAGGCGCGGTATTCGGCGCTGCCGACGAAACCGCCCATAGGTGTTGTGGCTTGCTTGCGGTTGGAATACCCGCTGAAATCAATCCAACGTGTATCGGAATCTACCAGGCGGACCTGGTTAGCCAGGTTTTGCAGGGCGATGATTTCCTCTTTGGGGCGCAGCGGTTCGCTGGCGAATTGGGTGCGTAGCTCGTCTATACGTTTGAGCAGACGGTTGAAGAATGCGCCGAAATCGGGCGCCTTGACACGCTGCCCGGAGTCAATAAGGCGAGTAGGGGTGAGGAAGTGAATGCGCAGGGTTTTGTGTTTTCCCAGGGCAGCAAGGATTGGTTCCAGGGAGGTTTGCACGTCTTGCCAGCTGACAGGGTGTTGGGGTACGTTGACGACGTTGCTGCCAGGGGCGAGAATGGTTTCGCTTTGTTGGGCAAGCGGGTTGTGGGAGTGGATGGCGTGCAGGTCAAATTGTCCGCGCCCAGGACCGACACCGACCTGCCCCATTTCGGGGATGGCGAGGACAAAATAAGGTAGAAAGCGCAAACCCGCACCAAAGAGGGTGAGGGTGAAGGAGAAGCTCTGGCGCGGCGGTACGGTTTCGAGCGGCGGTAGGGGCGGGACGAGGGCGTAGGGTCGGCGTACTTCGCCGGACTGGTTTTCTAATGCCAGCAAACCGCACACAGGGCACTGGGCAGCGTGGGCGAGGGTGGGGCTGGCGGTGCGCGGGTTTTCGGGGCAAACGGCTTTGAGCATGACGTTGGCGAGGGCGTTGCGCAGCCTTTCACCGGCACGCCAGCCGCCCAGGTGTATGGCTGTGCGCGCTTTCAGTTCAAAACGCAGGTGGGTGAAGGTGAGGGATGTGGACATGGCGATACCTTTTAATCATCCTCAATAGGAATGGGGTCAAACGTCAAACCGATCTCTGAATTATATGGGCAACAAACGATGCGGGGAATGTGATTCTCGCGCTCATAGGGTAGGATAAGGTTTTGATTCACTAACGCGTGGTATTTCCCAGAACGGATCGGTACCAATAGCTCATTTGCCTGGATAGGATACTCTTCTCGACAAGATAAATATTCTTGATACAATGGTTCTGGAAGGACTTCGTACCCATCAAATGCTTTGTAGAATTCTTCTTCCAATTCCGAATTGGAATCAAATGGACGGAGAGAGTCAATAATGCTATTTTTAAAACTCTGCGCAGCCTCCTCAAATTCTTGATTCCATTGATCTGCCACAGTAGCGGTATATATTTCATCCAACCAGTTCTCAACCGTATTTTCACCAAGAGGATGTCCGTGTTCTTTCTCCAGAATAGCCAAAGACCGTTTGACGATTTCTGCGTCGTATATTTTTTGCCCGTCATCCGGTTGGCGGAAAACGTGGACGGGAGCAAGATAGGGTTGCTTGCGACGGCGGTTTACCCTTCCAAAGCGCTGTAATAATGCTTCTAACGGCGCCGGATCGGTAAAGATCGTATCCAGGTCAATATCCAAGCTCACTTCAACCACCTGCGTTGCCACCAGAACCACAGGAAGACGTTTTTTAGACGTGGAACTTAATTGGTCTTGAATCCATTTTTCTTTTCTGGAACGATCACGCATGTTAAAACGACCATGCAGGAGGACTACTTCTGCATGGTCTGCCAGGCTGGATTTTATTTGCGTGTATGCTGTTTGTGCCCTATCTACGATATTACATACAACCAGGATGGATTTCCCTTCTTTAGCTGTCTTAATAATTCTGGCGATGTTCTCCTCAGCGAGCAAATCCCCATCCAAAACTTGGATCGTGTGGCGTTGGAAATCTTCATATAGCTTAAGGTCTGCACGAATTTCAACTGGATTGTCTAAAATCTCTTTCAAACGTGTTTTGATTAAGGAGGGGAATGTGGCAGACATGACCAGGAAACGGGCGTTGTAGTATTGTCTCAAATACCGAACTGTTTCTAAAATCAAAGCTAAACGTTTGGGTTCATAAGCGTGAATCTCGTCAAAAATAAAAATGGCGTTATGGTAATCAGCCAAGATGGCTTCGTAGCCCTTCAAACGATACATGCCTTTAAGCATTTGGTAGGGGCTGAATACGCGCACCGGTGGATGATTTAGCTGGATAAGGTTGCGCTGCCATTTTGCTTGTTTTGCTGCGCTTTCCGGTGAGTATTCTTTTTCCAGTAACATGCGATAGAGAGCTAATAAACTGCGCCCGTGTTGCAAACCGACGTTGTCTTGTCCAAAAGTTTTTTCTAGACGTTTTAGCATGGCGTTCATGCTTGCCTGGTAAGGTAATGTATAAAACAAACGTGGAACGCCGTGAGGGGAGGTGTTTGCCTGTTGAGCGCACCACAATAAGGCAGCCTCTGTTTTACCACTGCCGGTTGGGGCGCTGAGCAACGCGTTGCCAGAGGTCTGGGCTGCCAGGCGCTGATGAGGGTATATATTTCCTTTCGAGGTTAATTCATCGAGGATGTGCTGTGTAGGGATATCAAGGGATGGTATTGTCTGGGTATGTGCGGAAGCGCTGTGGTCTGCGTTGGTCAACGTTCCACGTAATAAAATTGCTGGGATATAGGATTTAGGATTGTAATGTGTGTTAATTTGACAAATATAAGTAAAACATTGTTTTGCAAAATATTGGATCTCTTTTCCAGCCGTTATATTAAAATCGGATTTCGGTAAAGGAATAATATTTATCTTTTTT
>CAZGDA010000136.1:0-4805 GCA_964524425.1 uncultured Anaerolineaceae bacterium
TAAATCATCCATTAACGTGAGATCTTTATCACATTCTCCACTTAGCGTGCCTGCATTCCCTCGCTCATCAACTCCATTATTTATTTTATTCACGGCTGCTTCTACGCTATGCTCTGCTTCGCTGTCACCTGCCTGGTTTTTCATTAACCAATACCTCTTCTATTTTGAAAACTATTTCATATTTAATTATATCTTAAACTGTGTTACCACTTGTTGTAAAGCTGTCGCCATCTCTGCCAGGGAACTTGCCGAAGCCGTTACCTGCTCTACCTGTGCACTCATCTCCTCTGTTGCCGCGGAAACCTCTTCCGCTGCGGCGCTGTTTTCTTCACTTATGCTGGCAACATTTTCGATCGCCAACGTAACCTCTCCTGAACTGGCTGCCATCTCCTCACTTGCGGCTGTGTTTTCTTCCACGATGGCAGATACAGTATCCACAGAAACGACCAGGGCATCCGCAGCGGCTTTCATCTGCTCTGTGGCTACGGCAGC
Source organism: uncultured Anaerolineaceae bacterium (assembly GCA_964524425.1). Classification (GTDB taxonomy): domain Bacteria; phylum Chloroflexota; class Anaerolineae; order Anaerolineales; family DRKV01; genus JBAXBF01. Next base: position 493 of record CAZGDA010000136.1, read on the forward strand.
CTGTTCTGCCTGATGATTGACCGCTTCAGCCGCACCCAAAATCCTCGTCAGCACATCTCCTGCCTGGTTTGCCTTCAAAACACCTTCGTCAACCTCACGATCTCCCTCGTCGCTGGCTTTCACCGCCTCACTGACGGTCTTTTGAATGTCCCGCACCAGTTCACTGATTTCCTTTGTCGCGTTGGCAGAACGTTCTGACAGTTTGCGCACCTCATCTGCCACAACGGCAAAACCTTTTCCATGCTCTCCGGCGCGCGCCGCTTCAATTGCCGCATTCAACGCCAGCAGGTTGGTTTGTGAGGCAATATCTTCGATCGTAACGACAATCGTACCAATTTCCTCCGAACGCGCCCCCATTTCCTGCACCCTTTGTGCCAGGGCGCCCACTTTCTGTTTGATGCTGCGCATCCCTGTGATCGTTTCCGTGACGGTTGTTGTCCCCTGGCGGGCTGCCTGGGCTGCCTCGTTTGAATCTTGCGACACCGCAAGCGCATTGCCAGCCACCTGCTGGATTGTTTTTATCAATTGCGTCGTGATCTTAGAAGCCTCAGACACTGCAGCAGCCTGTTCCTGAGCGCCTTTTGCCACACCGTCAATCGCCCGCGTCATGTCCTCAACCGATAGCGCTGTCTTCGTGATCGAATCCGTCTGCTGCTGAGTTCCACGTGCCACCTGTTGAATCGTTGTGGAAATCTGTGTCGTAGCCTCTCCCGCTTGGTTGGCGGCTGTCGTCAACTGCTCCGATGCGTTATTGACCTCCCCGGCGCTGCGCGCAATTTCACCAACCGATTTTCGCAATCCTTCAATCATCTGAACAAACGCCATCCCCAGTTCATCTTTTTCCGAAGCCGGGGTTACCTGGGCTGTTAAATCGTTTCTGGCAATCCTACCCGCCGCATCACCCATACTTTGCAGGTAGAGAATAACCTTATCCAGTGCCTTTCCAATGTCTCCAATTTCATCTCGACGCAGTCGTGCTTTATCCTTCGTCCTCTCGTCCAAATCACGGTTCAGATCTCCAACCGAAAGAGCATTCGCAGCCCCGACCAGAATGCCTAGCGGCAGAGTGATACTGCGCGAAATCACAAGCCCCAAAACAACGCCTAAAATAACCACTGCAACCACGAAAATCACCAGCAGTATAAGCGCCTGACTGGTAACCTGGTCGCTTCTTGCCTCCGACTCACTGGCTTTCTGCCACCCGTCATCTTCAGCTGCCATCGCATTTTCCTGCACCTTGACACCAATGTCATTCATTTGCGTCAAAATAGCCGTCAATTCGTTGTCGTTTTCCACCCAATCTTGCGCCGCTTGCAGATACCCCTCCGTTGCCTGCCTTGCTTCGCTAATCCGTTTCAAATCGCTTGTATCACTGGTAACCTTTTGCAAGTCCCCATACCGCGTATTCAGCTTCTTTATCCCCGCTTCCAGTGCCTGATAATACTTAGCATCTTTATACAATTGATATTTGTTCTGGTTTAACCGTACCTCCAGCGCAGTATCCCAAATGTCCACAACAATCGGTAATGCCAGGCGCGCTTGTTCGTCTGTTTTCTGGTACGTATTGTTAAAATAAGCCTGCGCCAGCTCAGTAACCTGCTGTCCCGTTTCTGCCATAACCCCTGCCAGGCGTGTGTTTTCCACCAAATCCGCAACGCCCTGATTGTATAATCCCCGATACTCTTCCGTAACGCTGCGTACTTCTTGAGACTTAGCCAATAAATCCTGGTCATTGAACTGTGTTGCTACCTTGTCAACTTCATCAAGAGCCAGGAATATTTCCTCAATATTTTTCATCGCCGACTGTTGATATTGCGCCTCATCCATGCGCGCATCGTTTGCCGCCAGCAAATACATCTTCTCATCCATGATCGTACGCAGCGCGTAACGTTCCACCGTCGTGGCATTTTTCACCGATGGCACCCGCTGGCGTGTGATTTCCTTTATAATCCTCTCCGCGCTGATAAGATTGTAATACCCCAAACCACCTAATAAAATACACGCCACAAGAATCAACAACATAAAAGAGACCAGCAGCTTTACACCCATTTTCAGATCGTTAAACCAGGAAATCATAGTATGCACTCCTCCACCAAATTATTTAACCTATGTTAAAAAGAATAAACGAGATTGGCAGTCAGCGCAACGCATGAATGTACAGTTTTCCACTCACAAATGTATTAATACATTTGTACAGGTCTTTTTTATTCCCCCAGCGAAAAAAGAATAAAAAAGCCCCGAAAATTTCGGGGCTTTTTACTCGATCTGGGAATGTCCAATACAAATGAGAAAGGAAAAGAACTTATCTAATTGTCTTTGGAAGAAAACGTCAGCTAAAGAAAAATAACAAAAACCAGAACTATTCGAATTCTTCTTCTTCTTCAAATTCGTCGTCTGCACCAGCCGCCGAGCTTTTCTTGTAACGATACACGATCCGCCCGCGATTGAGATCATAGGGTGACATCTCCACCCTCACCCGATCTCCCAGCAGGATACGAATATAATACTTGCGCATCTTACCTGAAAGATAAGTCAACACCTCGTGTCCATTTTCCAGTTCTACTTTAAACTGAGTTGCCGGCAGTGCTTCCACCACACGTCCCTCAGCTAATATTTTCCCTTCATCCTTTGCCATTCATTCCTCCAACCAATCCATTACACGCCGGTTAATCACCAACCTGCGTACGCCGATGCATACGCCGAGCCGCCTTTTTCTTTTGAATACGGCGCAATTCACTCTTTGAAACGTACCAGCGTTTTCGACGAACAGTGCTCAAGACACCGCTTTTCGCCACTTTCTTGCGAAAGCGTTTTAACAATTGATCCTGAGACTCATTAGCCCGCAACACAACCGAAGTCACCCCGTTCACCTCCTTTTCACAAAAAGTTGATGTATTATACCGCATGGTCAAAATAGTGTCAACATTTAATCTCCCAGCTTTCACACCCTCACTCGCCACCAGTATCCTGGCGCCCCTTCATCATATCCGTCAGTTTATAAAAACCGTGGGAAAACATCGCCCTCAGACTTGCGCATCCATCAAATCTTCGATACAATCATACCATAGGTATCACAAATGAGCACAACCCAAGCCGTTAAGCCTCTCGACAAACACAAACACCCTCCGGTGCGCATTTTGGGTATTGAATCCTCGTGTGATGAAACCGCCGCGGCGGTATCTGAAAATGGACGCTGGCTGCTTTCGTCCGTCGTCGCCTCACAGGTGGACCTGCACGCCCAATACGGAGGAGTTTTCCCCGAGGTCGCCTCTCGCCAACACATTCTCACCATCTACGCTGTCATAGAACAAACCCTCAAGCAAGCCCATCTGGATTTATGTGAAGTGGACGCAATCGCCGTAACACGCGGACCCGGTTTGCCAGGTTCCCTGGTGGTAGGGCTAAACGCTGCCAAAGGTTTGGCACTCGGCAGCGGTAAACCTTTGATTGGCGTCAATCACCTGGAAGCGCACATCTACTCTGCCTGGCTCGCGGCAGATAACCCCGATCAGCCCTCTCCTATCCCAGAGCCGCAATTTCCCCTGCTCGCCCTGATCGTCTCCGGTGGACATACAGAACTCGTTTTCATTCCCAACCACCTCACCTATCAGCGCCTGGGCGGCACTCTGGACGACGCGGCTGGGGAAGCCTTCGATAAAGTCGCCCGCCTGTTAGATTTAGGCTACCCCGGCGGTCCTGCCATCCAAAAAGCCGCCGCCCAGGGCAACCCGCGCGCCTACGACTTCCCCCGCCCCTGGCAAAAAGACACCTGGAATTTCTCTTTCAGCGGGCTGAAGACCGCCGTTTTAAAACAAGTCAACAAATTGCATGAACATCACATCAGCCTGCCGGTGGCAGATTTAGCCGCCAGTTTCCAGCAAGCCGTCGTGGATGTCTTAGTCGGTAAAACAATTCACGCCGCCCAGGAACTCGGTGCCAAAGAAATCATCGTCGCTGGCGGTGTTTCCGCCAACAAAGCCTTGCGAGATACCATGCTCAGCCAGGCTCCCTGCCCCGTCCACGTCCCGCCCCTTTCCCTGTGCACCGATAACGCCGCTATGGTCGCCGCAGCCGGATACTTCCGCTTCCTCACCGGGCAGCGTGATTCCCTTGCCATAGACGCTCTACCTACCTGGTTCGTTTCAGAGACATAATCACAAATCGTTCATTGCACAGACATAATCATTAATCGTTCGTTTCAGAGACATAATCACAAATCGTTCATTTCAGAGACATAATCACAAATCGTTCATTTCAGAGACATAATCATTAATCGTTCGTTTCAGAGACATAATCACAAATCGTTCATTTCA
>CAZGDA010000137.1:0-4715 GCA_964524425.1 uncultured Anaerolineaceae bacterium
CGATGAGGTGCTGGCGGTGGTGCACGCCTCTCAATTGGACAATCTGGCGCGCATGCTGGATAAAAAATAATACAAACCGAGACTTGACAGATGCCCGGAGACCTGTCAAGTCTCGGTTTCTTTTTCCTACGCTCCAGTTTTTATCCAACCTGGCAAAAAAATACCGTAATATTACGGTAGGAATTTAAGGGCTTTGCGGTTACAATATGATTATGCAAGAACAAGAAAAACGAGCCAACCTCTCCAAAGAAATTAAAATCAAGAGCGGTATCCTGGCGGGTAAGCCTTTGGGAGACGCGGTGGCGGATTTTACACACGCCACCGGGATAGTTAAACTGGCGGAATGTTATACGAACGTTACCGGCAACGACTGCGGATGCAACCAGCGCCAGGAATTCCTGAACCGCATGTTTCCGGGCTAACGGTCTGCTTTCGGGTAGTTGATTATGCCTTCCGCTTGTTTAAAAGGTTGCGGATTTGCATCCCAATAATAAGCAACATGAATACAATTGAAACTGCCATGCCAGGCAAAATCCACGTTTCTGGCTGGTCGTAGCCAGGCGGCAATTCTTCCGTTGTGCCATGTGCAGCGGGGGCAGCCGCCCCAGCCGGAGCGCCAGCGCCATCTTGCGCGGTTTCCCCTTCTGCTACAATCGCTTGAAGTTGTGTAGCGTAGACGTTGCGCTTGTGAAGGATTGCAAAATTGCTTCCGTTGAGTTTCACGCTAGCCCTGGGAGTGAATAGCGTTTGGGCAGCCATCTGTACACCCTCTTGCGAGTTGCCAAGCACTGCCAGCACGGCATTCTCTTGCGATTGACCAATTTCAAGGTAGCCAAGCGGGGCGTTGGTGGGAATCTGGAAGGAGACCTGCAAGCGCGTTTCTGGCGTCAATGCGTCTTGGCTGTCGAAGATAGCCGGTAAGACGTTCTGGAATTGGGTCAAAATGGGCAGAGAGCTGGGGCGCCCAATAAAAATGACGTTTTTCTCGTATAAGATGGTCGCGTCTACTTCAGCGCTGAGGATTACCAGGGGAGCGCTTATCCCGCCGGAAACTTGCGTCCCCAGGTTGTGGGCGATTTGAGCGGCAGTTTGCCAGGCGTAGGGTGCGTCGCCAGGGAGGACAAAGGCAGTACTGCTCAATGTGGCATTGCTGGCAAAGGGGAGGGTGTAATCGCTCAACGAAAGCGCCGGCGTGGTGCTGATGGTCTTACTCACCTCCGGCAGGTGAAGAAGGGAATTGGGGAAAATAGTGATCCACAGGTTTTCAAGGCGCGGGTCGGCGCAAATGTCGCGGGCGTAGATGTCTGCCTGGATTTCCAGAAGGTTCATTCCCGAACGCAGCACCGTGGAAGGCACCAGGGCGCGCAAGGTGGACAAACCAGCCGTCGAATCGCTGAAGCGGGCGCTGCCGATGGGTACTTGATTCAAACGCACCACAATCCCTGAGCGGAGATAATCCAGCATTTGCGAGTGGTTGTACACCAGGTCGAGATATGCTTCAGAGCCGATGCTTTTGCCCGCCGGAACGTGAAACGGGATGAGCATTTTATTGCTGCCAAAGCGTGTCATGGTAATTTCACCCTTGCCCAGGTCTGAAAAGGTTTTATCTTCGACAAACGCCTGGTCATGGGCTTCTGCGTACACGTCGCGCACGAGGGCGGTGTTCGTTTCCGCCAGGGGGATAAGCCTGCCGCTGCTGACGGCTTGCCCGCCCTTAATCAATGCGTCAGCGCCGACGCCGCTAATCTTTAGAATGGCTCTTTCCGGATTCCATGGAGAGACGGCAGCCTGAATGAAGCCTATACTGCTATCGGAAATGGGGGGAACGGAAAAGACGGTTTCCAGGTCGCTCGCCAAAGCCGGGAAGGCTTCTTCTTTGCCGACGAAGATGAGGTGGCTGTCAGCGCGCGTTTTCTCGTCGAGAGCGCTGACGTTGATCAAATTTATCACCTGTTTACCGGCGGAAAGCCTGCTAAAACCAGCAACCACAGACAGGGCAGATTGCAGTTCCGCAGCTGAGGGTTGATCTGGTACGATTAAAATCACGGCTTCAGGGAAGAGCGTGCCGGCGGAGAAAAATGGCTCGGGGAAACGGTTGAGGTCCACTGACAAAGGCTTTAATTCGTGGGGGAGAACGAAGCGCGAGCGCTCATCCACGCTCACGCTGGTTGCCACGTTGCTCGTGCAGGAGGATAGGGCTTCCCATTCCAGAATTAATTCGTACTTGCCTTCGTTGTCTGGTTGCAAGAAGGTTTCCGGCAAGGGAATGGTCAGCGTGAATTGACTGTTCCCGGTTAAAACTTCGCTGTGCAATCGGACGTCATTCAGGATTACGTTTAACGTCCCAGCAACCACGTTGTCGAAATTGAGACTGCCCTGGGAAGGCACCAGGCTGGAGATGACGCTGGTGCCGCGCAATTCCAGGCGGGCGCCCGGCAAGAGCGTCCACTGCTCCGGGAGGCTGAAGGAAAGAAGGCGCGTGTCAACCGGACCGTGTAAACGCGTGTCTGTTGTGGCATCCTGAACGGCGTATATTTGCGGGAAGGAGAGGACGTCTTTCGCATCCGGCGCTGGGGCAGGCGTGGGAAGAGCCGTAAGGAGTGTGATTCGTTGGGGGGGCGTTTCCGGCGTCGGCGTAGCATCGGCAGCTAAAACGGGCGTCCCATTCAAAACGACGGCGAAACCAAGGACAAGGCAGAAGAGAAAAGGTATGGGTTTCTTCATGGGAAATCAATCTCCTTGCGCCTGTTTGGTGGCAAAAATGACTTTCTGTTCCGACTGATGTGCCTGCTCTAGGGCGTTTTCGGCGCGTTGGATGAATGCACTGGCAGGTTCCTCCCCTGCCAGGCGCTCTGTGATGCCAGCGCAGGGCAGCAATTTCACTTCTTCTCCCGTGGAGGGGATTTTGATAGAATCGAGCAGCGCCTGGCGGATGCGCTCCATAGAGCGCGTGGCAAAGTTGCCTGGTGTGCCGGGCAGCAAGAGGGCGTAACTCGTTTGCCCCCATTTCCCGATAATATCGTTACCGCGCAGTTGGCGGCGCAGCGTATCGGTGATGCTTTGCATTATGGTAGACAATACTGATTCTGGTAAGACATCAACCACTCCCTGCAAGCCTTCCAGGTCTAGCAAAGCCAGCGAAAGCGGCGCGTCGGGGTTGCGGGCAATTTCCTGGTCGAGCAGGTGCTTGAAGTGGCGCTGCGAATACGCAGCGGTGATCTTGTCCAGGATGGTCCGTCGGCGCAAACTTTCCAAGGGCTGGCGCATTTGCTCGACGAGGATAGCCAGCAGAGTGCCGGCTAGAAAGCCAATTGCCAGAGCAATGGCGCCATTCCTCAACGCCTCTGGTTTTACGCGTTTCATGGAAGGTACAGCCTGGTCTAAAAACGAAATGTCAAAGACCTGGTAAATGCCTTTGATGTACCGAATGCTGTTTTCACCAATGCCGTTTGCCAGTTTGGCGCTGACGCGCGGGTCGGGTCCTTCCACAAAGAGGTTGATGGTATTCGAGTCGGCTTGGACTTCGGTGTAGCGGTGATATTGAGAAATGTTCACGTCCTTTAGCGCCAGGGATTTAAGCGTTTCTTCGTAGACACGGTCGCTGTTTAAGATGCCTTCGTATGTAGAAGTAATCGAACGTTTATCCAGCGTGTCCAGGCTGGTAACGACGTCACGGCTGCTGGTTAGGCTGGCGTTAGGGAAGACTATTAATGAAGCACGCGAACGGTAGAGCGGTGTTGTGGTGTAGGAAACAGCCAGCGAGACGGTCAACGCAAGTAAAGTGATTAATGCTATTAACCACCAAGCTTGTTGGATAACACGAAAATAATATCGTAGAACCACAAATCCCTCCTTATTTTATAACCATCGTACTTGAATTATACTTGAAATGAAAAGCCTCGGTCAATACGGAAACGATAGAACAAACAATCTACCCCAGGTGTCTATATTATCCTGGGCAATGCAGGTTTGGAAGACGAGGTGGTGTTCCCCGGTGTAGATGCGGTTGAACAGGTCACTGGCGGACAGGGTCTCCCCTGTGCTCAAATCTAGAAAATCGCTGGTGGGGCTGTCTGGGGTGAGAGCCTGATATTCGTGGTAATCGGTTACTTCGTATTCGTCCACGCGCCCGTCGCCATATACCAGTTGAGCGATGTTACCGTTTTTTATGTCAAAAAAAAGTGCTCCACTCAGATAATTATGCGCCAGCAAGCCAACGTTACCCGCCACTTGATATGCCAGGGCAAATTGGGTGGCGACTCCCTTAACGTTGGAAACGTAATTTGGGTCATCGGGAGGTTGTTGGACGACGCGCAGCGCCAGCACGTTTTCTATGTATATGCCGACGACTTGTTCGGCGTTGCCATTTTTGATCCGCTCTACAAAACTGTCAAATTCAGGGCGCGGTGCGGGTTCACCAGCGGTTTGGGCTACGCCGACGGTTGGGACAACGACCTGGATTGGATTGGCGGATTCTCCTTCTGCGGTTGGGTTAGGGGAGACGGAAACCTCTTCAACGACAAGGGGAGTGGGGAGGTCGGCTGGGACGTCTGCCATTTTCTGTGTAGGCGTTGTGTCTGCACTTCCGCAGGCGGAAATGCAAGTTAGCAGGATGGCTGCCGCCAGAAAACACGTTCGGCGTGGGATGATTTCCATAGGGTGATGTATGTATATCATATTAAGAGTGGATTAGCAATGAGGCAAAGGATTTTAAA
>CAZGDA010000138.1:0-4462 GCA_964524425.1 uncultured Anaerolineaceae bacterium
ATAGGAGAAATGAAAATGCCCATGTATTATGATATTTTTGGAAATGGTACGATTATCGAAGTGTCAGATCGTGATTTTCTTAACCTATTAACTCAATGGGCAGAAAACTGTTATAGTTTAGCAAGTAGCTATATTGTTAATCATGTTTCTTGCTTGGCAGATTTCAATCACGTCTATTTCCCAGAATCAGTTCAACGAGTTCAGCAACAATATAAAGTAGCCTCTGAAGAGATAAAAGATACTCTATTGCGCGAACTAACAGGATCTTTGGATAAATTGCTTAAACAATTGAGTGGTACTGACGAAAAAATTATAGAAGCCTATAAAGACGCGATTTTCACAATCAGCTCGAAAAGCAAGGACGATGATAACTTGAAGAAAATGGTTTACATATATTTACACCAAAAACATCATACCCCCCCAACTGTTGTTATTCAACTGGCACAAGAATCCTCAACATTAATCCCAAAATTGGAGGATTTACATCAAAAAATTGTAATTAATATTGAACAACTATTAACTGGCGAGTTATGAAAAGACGAGAAAAACTGGAAAACCAGCTCCTCTCGCCTTCTCTTGGGGGCACCTTGATTGTACAACCTTTTAGGCCGTCAGGAATCCCTCAGTTTGGTTCGACCGGCACCTTAACATCGCACAAATAGGAAGATAGAACCTTCATTTTTAGGTTTTGCACGATAACTGCCTGGTTCCCGGCGAGCGAATCGTTTTGCAGCGCGGCGATCAGCGCCAGTATCTCACTGCGCGGATCCGGGAGCGGGCCGCTGTCCAGCTCAGCCAGCGCCAACCGCCCCTCAATTTTCCCCATTGCCTGGTAATAGTCCGCCGCGATCGTGCCGTCGTACAAACGGGCGTACCCTAATGTGGTATCGACGCGCTTGTGTCCAAGAAGCGCCTGTACGGTCAGAATGGGCGCGCCCGCGTTGAGCAGAAGCGTCGCACAGCTGTGGCGGAGCTGGTGGGGCGTGATTCGTATGCCGCAGCGTTCACCGTAAGTGTTCAGACGCTGCTGGCAGTAACGCGAACCGAGCGGATCGTGGCGGTAGAGAAACAACGGCTCGGATGGGGGAGTGAGTGGACCGCGCAGGGGAAGGTAAGCCCGCAGCGCATCGCAGGCAGCCTGGCTGAGATAAACGAAGCGGTCCTTCATCCCCTTGGACTGCTCGATGCGGATTTTGCGCCGTTCCCAGTCGATATCCGCTTCCTTCAAGCGCCGGATCTCGCAAGTGCGCAGCCCGGCGTGGAGCATGAGCAGGAACCAGGCTTTGTCCATCACGCCCAGGCGGCGGATATTGGGCCTTGGGTTGTGGGTCTCGAGCTGAATGGCGCGATAGACCAGGCGCAAATGGTCGGGAGAGGCGTCGCGAGGGAGATATTGGGCTTCTTTGAGACCCTTGACGAGGAGCATGCGCGGGCAAACAGGCGTCCCGGCGCTTTCCAGGTAGACGAGGAGGCCCTGCAAGTCGTGCAGTTCGCCGTTGACCGTCCTGGGGCTGATCCCGGCGACCAGGCGGCTCTCCAGGTAGTCGAACCACAGGCTGGGAGTGATCCCTTCGGGGTTTTCCAGGGAGGCACGCGCGGCCATCCAGCGCAGAGGGATGGTAAGGCGATAGAGCAATTCCTGAGTGTAACGGTAGTACTGATCGGGTCGCCAGCTTTTACGCCGGAAAGCGAAATACTCGCGTAACGCCTCGACCAACCAATCAGGCAAGTTGGCGACATAGAAATCCCAGTTCACATCCTGAAACGTCTTTGCCTTCCGCCCGCGCAGAAATTGGGCCAGCTTTGAGAGTCCTTTGGCGTAACCGGCGCGTGTACTTTCGCTGGAATAGCGCGAGGCGATATAGTCGCGCACACGATCCAGATCGACCTCGGGATCGATCTTGCGGTAAGGTTTCTTTAGATAAGCCAAAGCCAGACGCGCAGCAGTTCCATAGATGTGGAGAGCCGAAGGGCTGTAGCCACCGGCGATGAGCCAGTCGCGGAAGCGGATGTAGAACTTTTGGTTCGCGCTGGGCCATTGGCGCAGTGGATTGAGAGCCGGGTCGGCAGGAGTGATACTCTTGAAGTGAAAGCGGCGTTTGCCAGTGCTTTTTGTCATGGCGTCAATCCTCCAACGAAAGTTGATCGACCAGCTTTTCCATGGCAGCCTCGTAATCGGCCTGAACCTGGGGGTCGGAAATGTTGAGATAGATTTCCGTCGTAGCCAGCCTGCGGTGGCCGAGGAGCTTCTGGATGGTGGTGACTGGAACGCGGGCTTCGACCAACTGGCGGCCAAAGGTGTGGCGGAACTGGTGACAGGTCAGCCATAATCCGGCCTCGCGGCAGTAATGCGCCAGACGGTCCTGAATACCGGTGACGGTGAGACGGCGGCCAAAACGGTTGAGGAATACGGCCTGGTCGCGGCTCCGCGGGCGGACCGCCAGCCAATGGTTGAGGGTGTCCAGCGCCTGAGCGGAGAGGTATACCACCCGTTCCCCGCCGCCTTTACCGTGCAGCCAGAGGCGGGGGAGGGTATCCGGGGATGGTTGTAAGAACAGGTCGGGAAGGGAGAGGTTGCGTACTTCACCGACGCGCAGTCCGCAGCGCAGCATGAGGATGAACATGGCGCGGTCGCGCGGGGAAGTGATGGCGGCGAAGAATTTCCGCAAGACCTTATCCTGCACGTCACGGGGAAGGCGCGTTCCGTTGCGGATATAGTGACGCCGGGGGAAGACGGGGTTGGGTGGTGCTGTGGGCGATTCGATGGCCCAAAAGTGATAGAACGAACGCAGAGCGTTCAGGCGGCGGTTGATGGTGGTAATCGCGTGGTGGTTACCCTGGCAGTGTTCAATGAAGGCATCCACGTCGCGGAAGGTGATTTCGCTTGGCGGCTTACCGCTCCAGGCAAAGAACAGTTGTACATCGTTGATGTAGTGGATGGGTGTGCTGGCGGTGGGCGCCTTGCGGCGCAGCCATTTCTGAAACGACTCGATTTCTGGTAACATGGGAATACCTCCTGGTGGTGAAAAAAATGGAAACGAGAAACTTTGGCCGGTTTCTGTTTTCAGAATATCACCAGGAGCGCTATTTTGGGGTATTTTTACCCGGTTTGGAACTTAATGTAATGAGAATTGGGGAGGAGTCTATCTGCGGGCGCGCTATTACTCATCTTCGATAGGACGGTTCACCAGCCGGGACACCTGGGACGGGGATACGCACGCGCCTATGTCGTACAATGCTTGGCTGTACGGATATAGCAACCCTGTCAAGTATGTGGATCCATCTGGTTACTCTTCGGTAACCGTAAGTGGGAAAACAATCAACTGCCCTATTGGGGGATGGGATTGTGAAGCGGTAAAGAACGTTGCCAAGTTAAAACAAGCATTCTTGGGAAGCGCGTCTCGTCATAATAAAATACCAACGATGGATGATAATGGTTTTGCGGGTTTAATTGCGTCCACGATCGTGAGTGAGCGACGTATTGGCAATGTTCCACCTGATAGCGATCCAAGAAATCGCAAGAGCCAGATGCTGGAAGACCTAATAGCATCATTAGGATGTACAGTTTCAGGTCAGTATCTAAAGGAAGCGTTGGATAATAGGGACTTGCGTCAGTTGTTAAGATATCTATTTAATCAGGATATTCCACAACGGTCAACGGTTGGGATTGGTAATGTTTGGCTCGAAACCGCTGCACATCTTTGGAAGGGTCAAGCTTGTAGTAGTTTAGGGGACTGCACGCCTGTTTCTGTGAGTAAAATGCAAACAAGGAATTTATTTGGGCAGACAATTGATATCAGTAATCCCTTTGGCCCACAGCTATCCTGTGCTTATGGCAATTGTGCCGCTTATCAGCCCGATGAAACAGAATCGTATGTAAGAATGACATCCCAATTACTTAATTGGGAAATGAACATCGAGTATGTAGCAACCAATCTTGAGGCGGGAGCGCTTCGTGCGATTGCAAAGGGATTTCAACCGACAGCTTTTAATACAGCGACCTGGCACTTGAGAGGCTTACAGACGGATGAGGAAATAGAGGGACGGTGGAATCCTGGTGGTGCGATATGGATCTTGGATAATATTCCTACAGCCTTAACGGTTATGGATTTAACAAGTACATGGAACCTAGATACGGAGCCGCAATATGCAAGATACAGATAATCCGGAAAAGCGGAATGGGAAAATTTATCTTTATTTAGTTCTTTTCGTGATGGTCTGTATTGCATTGAGCCTGTATGCCTTCATGAAATGGGATCAAAGTAGAACTACTTCCCAGAACGCTGAGGAGTTAGATGCTATATTGACCAGAGAGCATGGAAATGAAGCCAGAGAAGCGGTAGAGTATTTCGAACAGACCTGGATGAGTATAGAAATGCACAAAGATCCGAAACCTTATTTTGAGGAGTTGCTGACGGGTCCGCTACTTCGGTCTTATTTAAACCGGTCTAACTTTCAAGAT
>CAZGDA010000139.1:0-4448 GCA_964524425.1 uncultured Anaerolineaceae bacterium
AGGCTGGCAGTTTGCGCTGCGGCTGTGGCGGTGAGTTGCTGGTGCAGGATGGCAATGGCGGTGGCAAAAGCCTGGGTGTCGCGCGTTTGTTGTTCTCCTTTTCTCTCGGCAGCCGCTTGAATCGGGTGCGTGATTTCCTGAAAGGACAAAGCGGCACAACTGGTCAAAGATAGAGATAGAAAAAATACAAAAAACGCAGCATTTAAGAATTTCGTTATGTGAGGCAAGAAGGGCGTGTTTTTATCCATCAACCCCACATTATACCAGAAGTTGGCTTACTCAAATTAGAGAAGAAGATTAAGGGATTAATTTCACACCAGCATACCCAGGCGCGGGCGGTATTGCAGCGCCTCTGCCAGGTGCGCCGGGGAGATGCTCTCGACGCCAGCCAGGTCGGCGATGGTGCGGGCAAGTTTGAGGACGCGGTGATAGGCGCGCGCCGAAAGCTGCATCTGGTTCATTGCCGTGCGCATGAGCGCGCTGCACGGCTCGTCCAGGCGGCAGAACTGGCGCACTTCGGCGGGTCCCATGTCGCCGTTGCAGGTCGGTGGAAGCTTGCCAATTCCGGGAGGGTTTTTTGGGGCGGTGTGTTTTTCCTGGCTGGCAAAGCGCGTACGCTGACGCTGACGGGCGGCTTCGACGCGCGCCTGTACGCTGGCGGAAGGCTCACCCAGGCGTTCGTCGCTTAGTTTTTGATATTCCAGGCGCGGCACTTCGACGTGAATGTCAATGCGGTCGAGCATGGGACCGGAAACGCGCTTCTGGTAACGCGTTACGGTGGTGTGCGAGCAGGTGCAGGGTTTGAGCGGGTCGCCAAAGTAACCGCAAGGGCAGGGGTTCATCGAAGCGACCAGTTGAAAGTTTGCCGGAAAGGTGAGCGACCCCTGGGCGCGGCTGATGGTAACGATTTTATCTTCCAGCGGCTGACGTAGCACTTCCAGGGTGCGCTGCCCAAATTCGGGCAATTCATCCAGGAAGAGCACGCCGCGGTGCGCCAATGAAATCTCCCCCGGCGAGGGCCAGTTGCCGCCGCCCACCAAACCAGCGTTGGAGATGGTGTGATGCGGGGCGCGGAAAGGGCGCGCCTGCACGAGGGGCACATCCGTGGGCAGTTGGTCGGCGATGGAATAGATGCGGGTAACGTCCAGCGCTTCCTGGATGGTCATGCGCGGCAGGATAGCCGGTAAAGCGCGCGCCAGCAGGGTCTTGCCGGCGCCCGGCGGTCCGACCATCAACAGGTTGTGTCCGCCCGCTGCGGCTACTTCCAGGGCGCGCTTGACGTGCTCCTGTCCCTTTATGTCGCGAAAATCAGTTTGGGCGGGGACAGCTTGTTCTTCCAGGACGATGGGCGTTTGCGGGGCAATGCTGCGCAGCCCGCTTAAATGGGCGTAGAAGTCGGAGAGGGAGGAAATGGGCACAACTTCCAAGCCGGGGATGAGGGCTGCTTCGGGTGCGTCGGGTTGGGGCACAAACACGCGCTGGAAACCCTGCTGGCGCGCCACCGCCGACATGGGCAGCACGCCGCGCACGTGGCGCACACCGCCATCTAAGGATAACTCGCCCAGGATCAAGGCGCCCTCCACTGTTTGCGGGTGGAGTTGTCCGGTGGCAATTAAAATACCGATGGCGATGGGCAGGTCGTAAGCGGGACCCTCTTTGCGCACGGAAGCAGGCGCCAGGTTGACGGTGATCCGCTGGCGTGGGAAGATCAAACCGGCGTTGCGAATGGCGGACTGGACGCGCTCGCGGCTTTCTTGTACGGCTGCGTCGGGCAGTCCGACGATGACGATGGCGGGCAGACCCTGGTTGGTATCCACCTCCACTTCGACAATGACTCCTTCCAACCCGATGACGGCACAAGAAAAGACGCGCGCAAGCATAGCCTAAGTTTAGACGATGGGTTGAAAAAAGTCAATTCCACGCGGAATTAAGTTTAAATCAAAACAGGCTGCGCAGTATGAGCAAAAAGCCAACAATGAGCAGAGGGATGCCCAGTGGTGCGGAAATCACCAGTACGGTTAGAATTAAACCGACGACCATCAGCACCAATCCCAGGATGGCGCCGATCAGCCTGCCCGTCAAACCGAGGATAAAAGCCAACAAATTCCACAGGGCAACAAAAGGGAACAGGAACCAGGGAGTGCGCCGCTCGTTTGTATCAGACATTATTTCTACCTTCCTTGTAAAAATACATAATTTTATACAGAAAATCGAAATTGTGCAAAATCGTAGGGAATTCGTAGGGTAATCGTAGGCATACCATCAAGCACCATTCGCGACCTTCTGATAAGATATAGAAAAGAAAATTTCATTTCTCTTCTTCTCCTCCTTAGAGAGAGCCGGGGGTGGTGTCCCGGCTCTCTATGATTCTACGTAAAAGTAGATTTCAAGTTGCGGTTTAGGCTGATTTATTTAAGGATTGCAACTCTTCCAGGGCGTCCCAGGTACCCAAAACGAACATTTTGGCGCCTGGCTGAATGCGTGTTTGCGGGGCAGGGTGCAAGGCGGACGTATTCTGTGTCCCATACCACACAACCGTGAGGTTAATTTTTTCCTGGAACTCGTGCAGCGTCCAACCGATGAAGGTAGAGGAAGGTTGTACGACAATTTCAGATACACTCACCAGATCGTCTTCCAGATAGAAAGCGCTTTTAACGTCGAGGCGCATGGCAGCCGCGGCGACGAAAGGCGCAGTTAGGGCGGAAGCGCTGAAGGCGGTGTGAATGCCAAAGCCTTTCTCGGCGCGTTTTGCCAGGTCAGGGTCGAACATGCGCATGACCACTTTGATGTTGGGATTTATCTCGCGGGCGTCCAGGGCGACGTCCAGATTGGTCAGTTCGTCGTCTGTGCAGGGCACGATTGCGCTTGCTTTTTTCACCCCGGCTTTGATGATGTTCGCCGAGCGGCGTGCGTCGGCAATGAGCAAAGGCACACCCATTTCCATCACTCTTTCGATAAAACGCCCTTCGGCGTTGCTATCTATCGCTACAACCTCGCGCCCATGGCGCAGTAACTCGTGAATGACGCGATACCCGACCTTTCCCACGCCGCACACAATAATATGGTTACTATACGTTGATGCCATAGCCACCTGCCAGTTTTGACCGCGTTCTTTTTTATTTGCCAGAGCGGCGCTGAAACGCAGCACGCCGTCTGCAATGACTGCCAACCCCACAATGGGGATGATAAAAAATAATACCTGCAAATACCATTTATCGGGAAAGGGGAGGGATGGTTGAAAGAAAATCAGGCTGAACGTGCCGTATAACCCTTCGCTGAATGAGGGGTGTTGTGCTGTGTCTGGGAAGGTATAAAGAAAATGGAGAATGATCGCACCAAGGAACAAGATAATTACAAAGAACAGCAGCGAATGCCTAAATTCCTGGAAGAGTACCAGCGCATCACGAAGCTGGGCGCGCAAATGATGCATGACCCGGCGGCGTGTGGAGGATGGGCGGTTCATTTGCGGCTGTGTTTCTTTTCGTATAACGCCTGGTCGGCTTTTGCGATCCATTCTTCCAGGCTTATGTTACAACTCATGTCTATTTCCTGTGTCCCGGCGGTCAGCGAAAGGTGATAGGGCAGCTCTTCGTGGGCGTTGTCCTCTTCGAGAGCAAGAGCCAGGCGGCTCAGGATGGTTTCCGTTTTTTCCCTGCATGTATCTATGGCGACGACGACGAATTCGTCACCCCCGATGCGCCCGATGATGTCTGACCGGCGAAAGGTTTTCCGCAGCACCTGGGCGGTGCGCACGAGGGCTTCATCGCCGGCTGCGTGCCCAAATTCGTCGTTGATGCGTTTCAAACCGTCCACGTCTGCGTAAACGATCACAAGAGAACGGTTTGTGCGCTTTGCCAGGCTGACGTGTTGTTCTGCCAGAGAAAGCAGCCCGCGTCGGTTGTATACGCCGGTTAGCTCATCCAGCAAGGAAAGCCGCCGTAAGGTTTCCAGGAAGTGGTTGCGTTCCACGGCGTAATACAACGCCCGCGCCAAAAGCGGACCGTTCACCTCTCCTTTGAGCAGATAATCTTGGGCACCACCGCGCACGGATTGAATCGCCACCCAAAAATCGCGATTTGCACTGAGCACGACAATCGGGATGTGTTGGGCGAAGAGGCGCACCTGCGTAAAGGTGTCCAAGCCGTTACTGTCGGGCAATGAAAGGTCAAGCAAGATCGCGTTGATGTTGTTTGTGGAAACCTTTTCCAAAGCCTCTGCCATGGTGCAAGCAAAGCTGACATCAATGGGCCAGGCAGGATCGTTAATCAACCCCATGCGAACGATCTGGGCAAAGTCCATATCGTCTTCTATCATCAAAATTTTAAGGCTCATTCCATTCATGGTATTTACCTGTGTGTGGATTATTTAATAAAAATGTGTTATGAAGACAATCGGTCTAATTTTAGCATAAAATCAATAATCCAAGAGAAAAATAATTTAAATTTTAA
>CAZGDA010000140.1:0-4437 GCA_964524425.1 uncultured Anaerolineaceae bacterium
GCTTTGCGCGCCAAGGTGGACCCCTGGTTTGCCCAGCAGGCGGTGGATTTGGGGGTTTTGCTGGTTACCAAGACCGCCGTTTCAGATTTCATCAAGGATGAGAAGGGGCGCGTGATCGGTGTTATGACAGACCGCCCGGATGGCGACATTTATGCGCCGGTGGTTGTGGTTTGCGAAGGGGTGAACAACCTGTTGACGCAAAAACTAGGGCTGATCAAAGGTGATCTCGACCCGCACTACGTGGCACTGTCTGTGAAGGAACACATCAGCCTGCCGGCAAAGGAACTGGAAGCGCGCTTCAATCTCTCTGGTCCCAATGAAGGCGTGGCATTGGATATCTTCGGCGATGCCACGTTGGGTTTACCCGGTCTGGCTTTTCTCTACACGGACAAGGGCGGTGTCTCCATAGGGATTGGCTTGCTGTTGTCTGAATTTGCTAACCATAATCTGCGTCCGTACGAAGTGCTGGCGCGCTTTAAAGAACACCCGGTGATCAAGCCGTTGCTGGCGGGCGGAGAGGCGCTGGAATACGGTGCGCACCTCATCCCCGAAAGCGGGTACGATCACATGCCTGTCCTGTACACGGACGGTGTGATGATTGCCGGAGACGCCGCCAGCATGGTGGACGCCCTGCATCGCGAGGGCACCAACCTGGCGATGACCGCCGGACGCCTGGCGGGCGAAACCGCCATCGAAGCGCACAAGAAGAGCGATTTCTCGGCAGGCGCTTTGAAGTCTTATCGTCAAAAACTGGAGGACACGTTCGTCCTCAAAGATTTGAAACAATATCGTTATATGACCGATTTCCTGGACACTACACCACATTTAATGGATACGTACATCAATCTGTTGAACGACGCTGCCATGCGTTATTTTACGGCGCACGGGATGCCCAAACGCGACATGGAGAATGAGATTTTTGGCATGCTGCGCCGGCGACGTTCGTTCTTCGGAATTGCCCAGGATATGATGAAACTCCTGCGAGGTATGCGAGGTTAACATGAGCCGCGAAAGATATAAATACGAACCGTTACCCCCCGAAAAACAAGCCACGCTCAAACCGGTGAACGTGGATGATATGATTTCCGCCGTTAAGTATTACGTGGACGAAGAGTATGCTCACATCAGCATCAAGGAGCACGGTGTGTGCGCTGAGTGCCAACACAAGCCTTGCCTGTTCTTCTGCCCGGTGGGTGTGTTCCGCAAGGACAGCCACGACAAGATCATGGTCGGTTACCAGGCGTGTGTGGAATGCGGCAGTTGCCGCGTGGCTTGTCCGTATTTTAACGTCGAGTGGCATCTGCCAGTGGGCGGGTACGGCGTTGCTTACAAGTTTGGATAAAGAGGAAAATCATGCAAGAAGAAGCCATTCTCGAAATTGATCACGCCGCCCTGGGTCTCATCCAGGCGTTGGACAAGTACGTCTCGGAATTGGAATGTTGCGTGGATATGAAACGATTAGAGGCGCTGCAAAAGGAAGTCGTGAATCTGCGCCGGGTGCTGCTGGGGTTGGAAATGGGGGCGCTGTACCAGCGCCAGGATTACGACGAGAAGCTGCTGTTGCAGGCTTTGAACGCCGAGAAAGCGCCCGTCAACCAGGTGGCAGTGAAGGTGATGGATACGCTGCGCAAGGCGGGGTAGGAAAAAAGAAGAATGCAGCCGAGGTTTACCCTCGGCTGTGTTTTTTGTAGATGGGTTTTTGTAGCGAGCTTGCTCATAACAGAACCCTCTTGTTAGAATCTATGTTCGTCGCGATCTCTATACACCTGACAGGATTCTGAAAATCTATCAACTTCGCACTTCTTCTTCGTAAATAGTGAATTATAAATGTATTGTGAAGGTAAATAGGCTTGCTTGACAAGGCGTGGATTTGTAATGTAGAATCGAGTCAAGGGGTTTGGAGGTTCTGATGAGTCCTAGGGTCAAGTTTAATGTGCAAAAAGGGGTCGAGATTTTGCTTTTTGTTTCAAGTAAAATTAACGATTTGTACACTGTCCTAAAAATTATCTATTTTGCGGATAGAATCCACCTGGAGAGGTATGGAAGACTATTGTGTGGGGATACATACATAGCAATGAAGCATGGTCCAGTGCCGAGTGGTTTATATGATATTCTTAAATATGCGCGAGGAGATAGTTGGTTTTCTTCTGAAATAATCTCGGGAGTTTTCATTGTCGAAGGTGATAAAATCAAACCACTCAGAAGCGCTGACGTGAATATGTTGAGCGAATCTGACGTCGAAGCGCTAGTGGAGTCTATACAAAAATACGGACATCTTAGTTTCGGAAAACTAAAGAAACTAAGCCATGATCAAGCCTATAATTCTGTTGAAGAAAATGACGTGATCTCTTATGAAAAACTGATTGAGTCTATACCTTCAAGCACACTATTAAAAGAATACGCTTTTGGGTAATGCCCATGTTGGGGGATTATTTTAGTAAGAAAGTAATCCATTCCCAAATTTGCGCGGGTAGATTTTTATATTTACATTGCGATTTTACTATCCCCCCGAAAGAAAAACACCTTGTTGTATGCTATCAAGAAGAAGCAGAGGTGTGTTTCTTTGTGATCAATTCAAGTATAAATGAATTTATACGCCGTAATATAGCCCTATTAGAATGTCAAGTGGAAATCGCTTGTTCTGAGTATTCTTTTCTTGATCATAATTCGTATATTAATTGTGCAGAAATCATAAAACTAACTTTGGAGGATACACTTTCGCAACTAGAAGGAAATATTAGCAGAATCCATGGCATTACTAATGAAAACACGACAGGTGAAATCATTCGAGCAGTGGAAAGATCCAAAACATTATCTGTAAACGAGAAGATAAAAATCATTGCAGCTTTAAAGCATGCACAGAATAAGTAAAAAGTTTTATTATTCTCTCTAGGTTCTTGCAGCGAAATTTTATTAAGCATCATTTCTGGAGGTGGATTGTGAAGGAGAGTTTTCCCAAGGTAAAAGTCGCCGTGGTGCAGGCGGCGCCGGTGTTGTTTGACCGCCAAGGCAGCCTGGAAAAAACCTGTCGCCTGACGGCGGAAGCCGCCGCACAAGGCGCGCAGGTGATTCTCTTTCCTGAAGCGTTCATTCCGGCTTATCCGCGCGGTTTGAGCTTCGGGGTGGTGGTGGGCAACCGCAACCCGCAGGGGCGGCTCACCTGGCAGGCGTACTGGGCGAACGCGGTAGAAGTCCCCGGACCTGCCACAGCCGCGCTGGGCGCGGCGGCGCGCCAGGCAAACGCCTATCTGGCGGTGGGGGTAATCGAAAGGGACACACAGTTTGGCGGCGGCACGTTGTATTGTACGATGCTGTATTTCAACCCCAAGGGGGAGCTGGTTGGCAAACATCGCAAGCTCAAGCCCACCGGCGCCGAACGCCTGATTTGGGGCGAGGGAGACGGCAGCACGCTGACCGTGATTGATACAGAATTCGGCAGGATGGGCGGTTTGATTTGCTGGGAAAATTACATGCCGCTGGCGCGCATGGCGCTGTATGGCAAGGGGGTAGAGTTGTATCTGGCGCCCACGGCGGACGCCCGCGAGACGTGGCAGGCGACCATGCGCCACATCGCCTGCGAGGGACGTTGTTTTGTGCTGGGCTGCAACCAGTTTGTGCGCAAGGACATGTATCCGGCAGACCTGGCGGGCGTGGAGGAAGTCTCCAGTCTGGCAGAGGTGGTGTGCCGCGGCGGCAGCATGATCGTCTCGCCGTTAGGCGAGGTGTTAGCCGGACCTCTGTTTGACGAGGAGGGTATTTTGTTCGCCGAACTGGACATGGCAGAGGTGGCGCGCAGCCGGTTTGACTTCGACGTGGTGGGACATTACGCCCGCCCGGACGTGTTCCAACTCATCGTCAACGAGAAAGCCGGGTTGCCGGTAACCAAATCCGCCACGTGAGTAATGCGATGGAGGTAGTATGGAACAATATCGGCACACCCAAATTGGCTACGTAATTCTCTTTTCGCTGGGGGCTGCGGCGCTGTTTCTGCTTTATATGCTGATGGTCAACGGCTTCCACTGGGTGGCGCTGTTGGTCTTGTTGACGTTGGGGATTGCCGCCTGGCTGAGCGGCAGTATGACAGTCAGCGTTGACGAGGACTGCCTGACGGTGGGCTGGGGGTTGGGCGCGATGCGCAAAAGGATTAGGGTGGATGAAATCGAGACGTGGCGGGTGGTCAAGAATCCCTGGTATTACGGCTGGGGGATTAAAATCATCCCGCGCGGGTGGTTGTTCAACGTGTCTGGCTTTTGGGCGGTGGAGTTGAATATGAAGAATGGGCGGTGTTATCGCTGCGGGACGGACGAACCGCAGGAGCTGGTGAAGGCGCTGACGACTGTCGGTGTGCGGCAAGAATAGCTTGCGAAGCAAGCCTGGTTATGATGAGGTATATAAAATGTTAAACATTGCGCTCAATACTATCCCATGCAGAAATTC
>CAZGDA010000141.1:0-4259 GCA_964524425.1 uncultured Anaerolineaceae bacterium
CATCGTCCCCACGTTGAGATGCGGTTTTGACCGGTCATACTTCTGCTTTCCCATTGAATATCTCCTTCTCTGCTATAACTATAATTCCTAATTACTTTCAATACTATCCGGGTTTCTCACCCACTTGCTGCATCAGGCTCCCAGCACGGCGGTTGCCACGCTGGCAGGCACCTGCGCATAATGATCAAATTCCATCGTAAACGCACCGCGTCCTTGGGTAGCCGAACGCAGATTTGTCGCATACCCAAACATCTCCGCCAGAGGAACCGTCGCCTGCACCGCCTGCGCGTTGCCAGGACGGATTTCCATCCCCAGAATTGTTCCACGACGCGAGTTCAATTGCCCAATCACATCCCCCAAGAACTCTTCGGGGACGACCACTTCCACTTTCATCACCGGCTCTAGCAAAGCTGGATTACCACGCTGAATACCCTCTTTGAACGCCATCAACGCTGCAATCTTAAACGCCATTTCACTGGAGTCCACTTCGTGAAACGAGCCGTCATAAAGACGCACCTTCACGTCCGTAATCGGATACCCAGCAAGAACACCTGCGTCCGCCGCTTCCAACACACCCTTTTCTACTGCCGGGATGTATTGCTGTGGAATGACGCCTTGCTTGATATCACTCTCAAACACCACTCCCGTACCACGTTCACCGGGTTCCATTTCCAAAACAACGTGGGCAAATTGCCCATGACCGCCGGTTTGCTTGACGTGCCGGTAGTCTATCTTGGGCACAAAGCGCGTAATCGTCTCTCGATAAGCCACCTGGGGATTACCAACGCGTGCCTGCACGCGGAATTCGCGTAGCATTCGGTCAATCAACACGTCCAGGTGTAGCTCGCCCATTCCGCCGATGATCGTCTGTCCCGTGTTCTCATCTGTGCGCACGCGGAAGGTCGGATCTTCCTCAGATAATTTCTGTAAGGCTTCCGCCATCTTGGATTGATCCGCCGTGGTCTTCGGCTCAACCGCAATGTGGATAACCGGCTCAGGAAAAGTGATGTTTTCCAATACAACCGGGTGATTCGGATCGCACAGGGTATCCCCGGTAACTGTATTTTTCACGCCCAAAACAGCCGCAATATCGCCCGTCATCACTTCTTCAATGTCTTCGCGTCGGTCGGCGTACATACGCACCAGACGTCCGAGACGCTCGTGTTTCTCCTTAGTCGAGTTATACACACCCTTGCCCGTGTTTACCTTGCCGGAGTAAACGCGGAAATATGCCAGGCGTCCCATGTATGGGTCAGTAACGATCTTGAACACCAATGCGCTGAAAGGCGCATTATCGTTTGCCTCGCGAGTTACCTCTTCGTCCGTTTTGGGATTCGTACCGCTCACCGCAGGGATATCCAGCGGCGAAGGCAAATAATCTACAATTGCATCCAACAAAGGCTGCACACCCTTATTCCGCAGCGAACTACCGCAAAACACTGGCGTCAACACACCTTTAATTACTGCTTTACGCAAAGCGTTCTTCAATTCCTCAATTTCAATTACTTCCCCATCCAGGAATTTTAGAGTGAGTTCCTCATCCGTCTCGCAGATCCGCTCAACCATTTGCTCGCGCATCTGCTTGACTTTATCAACCATTGCCTCTGGGATATCACCAGCACGCGGTTCCTCACCAAGCTCGTCCTCCCAAAAAGTCGCACTCAGCGTCAATAAATCCACAACGCCTTTAAAAGCGGCTTCCTCGCCTGTCGGACATTGCATGGGTAAGGGATTGGCACCCAAACGGCTGCGGATAGTCTCCACTGTCCTGTCAAACGATGCGCCAGTGCGATCCATTTTATTGATAAAACAGATACGCGGCACATTATAGCGATCTGCCTGGCGCCAAACGGTTTCACTTTGCGGCTCAACCCCCTGAACGCCATCAAAAATCACCACACCGCCATCCAAAACGCGTAACGAACGCTGCACTTCCGCAGTAAAATCAATGTGACCCGGCGTATCTATGACGTTAATTAAATATCCGCGCCACTCCACAGATACAGCCGCGGAGACAATCGTAATGCCGCGCTCACGTTCCTGTTCCATCCAGTCCGTCGTCGTAGTGCCATCGTCAACCGAGCCAATACGATGCGTCTTGCCAGTATAATACAGGATACGCTCTGTCGTGGTCGTTTTTCCCGCGTCAATGTGGGCAATGATGCCAATATTTCTATACCATTCCAGAGAATAAGAGCGCGCCATTTCCTTCCCAACTTCTTAAATAACGAAAACAAAAACCATCAATTATACGCGGTAATGAGAAAAAGCCCGGTTGGCTTCCGCCATCTTGTGAGTTTCCTCACGCTTCCTCACCGCGTTTCCTGTTTTATTCAATGCATCCATACATTCCGCAGCCAGTTTTTCTGCGAAATTTTTCCCAGAACGCGAGCGCGCCGCTCCAATCAACCAGCGAGTTGCCAGAGCAAACTGACGATCGGGGGGAACTTCCATAGGAACCTGGTAGGTGGCGCCGCCCACACGCCGCGGACGAACTTCCATCGCCGGGGCAACGTTGCGGATCACCTGCTCAAAGGCTTCCAAGCCGTCTTTCTTCGTCCGCTCCTGAAGGATATCCAGGGCGCCGTACACTTGCGCCGCCGCCGTGCTTCGCTTACCATCTCTCATCACACGATTGATGAACGATTGTAATTCAACACTTTTATATTTCGCATCTGGCGAAACAACACGTTTTTCAGGTGTAAATCTACGAGCCATATCTTCCCTTCCCTATTTTTTCTTCGGGCGCTTGCTGCCGTACTTAGAACGTCCCTGCATACGCGCGTCCACGCCGGTCGTATCCAGGGTGCCGCGCACAATGTGATACCGCACACCAGGCAGGTCTTTCACACGACCGCCGCGCACCATCACAACCGAGTGCTCCTGCAAGCTGTGACCTTCACCTGGTATATACGCTGTAACCTCAATGGTATTGCTCAGACGCACACGTGCAATCTTACGCAGCGCCGAATTTGGCTTTTTTGGCGTCATAGTACGGACAACGGTGCAAACACCGCGCTTCTGCGGTGAGCCTTTCGGCTGACGTATACGACGCTGCTTCATCGAATTGAACGTATATAGCAGAGCCGGCGCCTTGCTCTTCACTTTTTTGGACTTGCGCCCCTTGCGAATCAATTGATTGATTGTCGGCATTTTGCCTCCCGATAGCACCAATATTCTTTAAAACTTGTAAAAATTCCTTCAATCCATTAAGCGAGGACATCGAAGTGCCCTGCGATGTCCTCGCCAAACGTACCTTATTATCCTCGCGGCTAATCCAGCCTTACGATTCAAAGCTCACGACACGAAACGTAATTTTACCACTACACCTATTTACAGTCAAGGATTTACGCAATTCTTTTTATTAGAATTCTCATTTTATTTTAACTTGTTATTCAGGTACTCTTACTCATCCACACCTCTCCCCATCACTCAACTTTCTTTTGTTGATACAAAGCGTAAGTATTGAACAAAGGTGCTTCCTCACGCAGCCTTTTCTGCGCGGTCGCAATTTCTAACGGCGATTGGTCTATTGCAATCCAGTTCCGACCCAATTGCGTTGCTGCAATTGCGGTCGTCCCTGAACCGCAGAAACAATCTAACACACATCATATTACAATCCACTTTTTTAGGAAAATCGGTTATACTATCTTGGTTATGGCAATTGAAGATATCCGAAATTTTAGTATTATTGCCCACATAGACCACGGTAAGTCCACCCTCGCTGACCGCTTGCTGCAACTAACCGGCACCATCTCAGACCGCGAGATGACCGACCAGGTGCTTGACAGCATGGACCTGGAGCGCGAGAAAGGTGTTACCATCAAAGCTTCCGCAGTGCGCATGAATTATACTGCTCAAAACGGTAACACCTACGAACTTAACTTAATTGACACACCCGGACACGTGGACTTCGGCTACGAAGTCAGCCGCGCTATGGCTGCTTGTGAGGGCACCTTACTCGTCGTGGACGCTACACAGGGCATTGAAGCCCAAACCCTGGCAAACTTATACACCGCCCTGGGTTCCGATCTGGAAATCATCCCCGTTATCAATAAAATAGACCTGCCTTCCGCACGCCCGGATGAAGTCGCGCAAGACATCGAGAGTCTCCTCGGCACACCTGCCGAAAGCATCTTGCGTATTTCTGCCAAAGAGGGCAGAAACGTCCCGGCAGTGCTGGAAGCCATCGTCCAGCAAGTCCCGGGGGGGGGGGGGGGGGGGGGGGGGGGGGGGCGGGGGGGGGGGGGGGGGGGGGG
>CAZGDA010000142.1:0-4200 GCA_964524425.1 uncultured Anaerolineaceae bacterium
CGAAAACCTAAATCTGCTTCCTGCTCCGCCAGGCGGCGTACGTGAGCCTGTCCCTCGGCTGTTTCTATATCGTGTGTAAGGATAAAAGCAAATCTTTTTCCCTCAGCCCAAAAAGAAATCAAGGGCAATTCATTTACCTGCATCCTCTGCATCAGGAATCTTGCCACATTCCATTGAAATCGAACGTACCTCTCCTCGATGGGCCAACCGAGCGGAAAAGTCGGCGTTTGGGAAACATTGTAAACCTGGCGCATTCTTTGAATCATCCAGCGGGGAATCAAAGGTTTGATTGAATAATAAAATCGCTTTGCAACACTGAGATTCCAACGTCGTTCACCAAAGACGCCTTCTGCAAGAGTCTGCTCAATAAAATCTTCATAAGTACTACACGCTCTCGGCAGACCTGCAATTTCCAAAGCCTGCTGAATAGCAGCGCGCCAGGCATCTTCTGGTATCGGGCAAAGAAACCGCCAGAAATTACTGGGTGTATTTGCATTCCATAGATTTCTATTCATCATCTCTTTTCACCCCACCTGTTTATAAAAACACTCCCCCAAAATACGACACACGATTGGCGGAGTGTTTTTTATCAAGGTTTGTACGCCTTTCATTAACCGCCCCGATGTTACAGACGCTTTGGGTAACGTGTGAGAAATACTTGTATATACCAGCGGCATTTCGTCTGCACCCCAGCGGCTCTTAAATTCACGCAGTCCAGATTGGTCTGCGTCAGTCTTGCCCATGTCAAACACTGCGTAACCGTTTTGGCAGCCCCACTCAATTGCTTTCCAGAAGATCAAGTTATTCGGTCTTAGGGATAGGGCGCGCGTGAGAGAAGCGCCATATTTATACGTCAACGTCTTTTGCCAGTGCAAAAAGACAGCTCCTGCAATACATGCTTCTTTTTCATACGCTAAAAGTATATAGCCAAGCCCTTGAGATATGACTCTCTCGTACAAATTTATAAAGAATTTCCACGGCTGAACGGGAACTCCCTGCCTTTGACGGGTATGCACGTGCAAGCCATAGAACTTTTCCACGCTTTTCAAGTCTTTGTGCATTTCCACTCGAATACCGTTTTTTTCAGCCTGGCGCAAATTGCGTTTGTGCATCGGATGAATACTCTTTTTCGTTTTTTCCAGGTCAGCGTGAAGGTGTAATAAATGTAACACAGAGTCAATCTGAGGATGGGAAAGCGCACTTTCAGGCAATTTCCACCTAATTTCAACGTCAGGTATCCTGCCGTCATCAACGAGTTCTGCCAATTTTTCTGTTAAAAAGGGATTCGTTCGCTCTTCCAGCGGAAGCATATAATCCGTAAATGGCAAAGAAACCCATCTTCTTCCTTTTAAGTAACTGTTAGTTTCTAAAAAAGGCAGCCCGGAAACAATTTTACCGCTATCAACAACCGCAAACACGAAAGGTCGAAATCCGTACGTAGAAGCGATCAACTCTGCCCAGGCTGGATGATGAAAAACACAAGCCTGTGATTGATGGCTTATATATTCAATCCAATCTGGATTCTGCACCGTGTCGAGAAAAACTACATCCATGCTACCTGGCTATTTTCTATGCAAATATTAAGATAGATCGCAAAACTCGACACTACCTCTACATAATTTTTTCTATTCTATTGATACCTTTGGCGAATATTAGGAACGAGATACTCTTCAAAAGCGCGTTCCACGTTATAATCTGGCTGCCAGTTCCAGTCACGACGGGCAAAGGAGTCATCCAGGTCCGCAGGCCAGGAATCCACGATAGCCTGCCGCTTTATATCTGGCTGGAAAGTTATCTGCGCGTCTGGGAAGAAGCGCAAAACCCAGTCGCGAAACTCCCCGGCTGATAGACTAAAGCTGGTAACATTGTAATCGTGCCGGCATAACCCCTGCCGCGGAGCTTCTGCTAACGTAACCAAAGCTTTGACTGCATCCGGCATTGCCATAAAAGGAATACGAACATCTTCGCGCACAAAACAAGCGTAGGGTTCTCTCTTTGCTGCAGCGTGCAACATCTCAGGTCCATAATCACTCGTGCCTCCGCTGGGTAACGTTAACGCGCTGATCAGACCAGGAAAGCGCACCGCCCGAAAATCGAGCATTACCGGTTGTTGCGCAGCCAATTGGCGATAATGGTCACTAAAATAACTGCCCAACATCTCGCAATACAGCTTATTACAACCATACATCGTGCGCGGTGTGTTCCATTCCCATTCACGCACGCGTGCATACTTGCTCTTTGTCTCCAAATCCGGCAATCCAAACACCGCAATTGAACTGGGAAAGATAAAACGCACCGGTTCGTGCCGCCATTCAGATTGCTGTGCTGCCATGTGCAGCAACTGCATCGTACCAGCTACGTTCACCTTATGGGCTGCGTCAGGAGAAAACTCCGCTCGCGTAGAAAGCAGGGCTGCCAGGTGGTAAATATCGTCAAATTCGTATTCGCTAACCAAGCGGTCTAATACTGCGGCATCTAGGATATCCCCGCGAATGTGAGTAACATTCGTTTCCATTTCAGGCGGTAAGGCTTTCAAATCCAGGGTAACCAAACGCTGAGCCTTGATTTTCACGCCACCCTCCAGCATTTTTTGGATCAGTGCCTGTCCCACCTCTCCGGCTGCACCGGTAATCATGATTGCCCGTTTGCGCATGAAACTCCTCCTGCTAAGCTTGCCTTCTCCTTATTTCATTCTACCACAGCTACTATAGAAAACAAACAACTCAATAAATGCGTTTCAGCGGAACAGTAAAAATAATTTTTCAGCAAATGCAAACTCGGATAAATCTGAAGTATAATTAGACATCAACACACGTTTTCTTAGGAGTATTATGCCATTAGATATTCTTATCGGCGCACAATGGGGGGACGAGGGCAAAGGACGTATGGTAGACCTGCTTTCTGCCCAGGCGGATTACGTTGCCCGTTACAACGGCGGCGACAACGCCGGACATACCGTAACCACAGGAGAACAGACCTTCAAATTGCATTTGCTCCCCTCGGGTATGATTCACCCGCGTACAGTGGGTATTTTAGGCAGCGGACTGGTCATCAATCCAGCTACTCTGCTGGCGGAAATGAATACCTTGCAGGCGGCAGGATTGGACGTTTCTCCTTTGCGCCTGCGGATTTCCCACGCTGCGCACGTTATCACACCCGCCCATACAGCCCTAGACCGTGCCAGGGAACAAGCGCGCGGTTCTTCAAAAATCGGCACGACCTTACGCGGCATCGGACCCGCCTACACCCACAAAGCCGCCCGCACGGGCATCCGCATGGAAGCCATGTTGGACCTGGATGCCTTCCGCGCTGCCTTGCGCAGCCAAATAGAAGAAACGAACCTTCAACTCACCCAAATCTATCATGCTGAAGCGCTGGATAGTAAATCTATCCTGGACACCTACGTCGAATATGCCAAACAGCTTGCCCCTTACATCACGGACACCTCCCTCACCTTACACAGCGTTTTATCAGGCGGCGCTAACGTGCTCGCTGAAGGCGCACAGGGGACATTACTGGATATTGATTACGGAACTTACCCTTACGTTACCAGTTCCTCACCCACCGCCCCCGGCGCCCTGACCGGCTTGGGAGTAGGGCATAAATGGGTGCGCCGCGTCATAGGCATCGCCAAAGTGTTTCAAACTCGCGTCGGTGAAGGTCCCTTCCCCAGTGAAGTGGAGGGAGACCTGGCACAGCGCCTGCGCGGCAGTGGTGAAAATCCATGGGACGAATACGGCACGACTACCGGGCGACCGCGTCGCGTTGGTTGGTTGGATATGGTCCTGCTACGTTACGCCGCGCGCATCAACGGGATCACCGAATTATGTCTGACCAAAATGGACATTCTCAGCGGCTTCGACAACTTATCCATTTGTAATGCCTATCGCAAAGAAAGCGTCGTTTATCCAGAATTACCTCTCGGACCCGCTGCATTGGCTGGTTATGAACCCGTTTATGATGTGTTACCTGGCTGGAAAGGTAACATCAGCGCCGCCCGTCACTGGCGCGACCTACCCAAAGCCGCACACGCCTACGTAACGTACGTGAAAAAACATAGCGGCTTACCCATTACCCTTGTTTCTGTAGGACCTGAACGAGAACAAATTGTGCAAGTTGAGGGTGTTTAATTGAGAACCCAAGGAACAACACTCCTGCTCCTTTTCCTTTTCGCTAACTATATCTCAGCCTGCGCGCCCT
>CAZGDA010000143.1:0-3956 GCA_964524425.1 uncultured Anaerolineaceae bacterium
CCCCCACCAATGCCCGCCCTGCCACAAATAGAGGCGCCTAATCCTCGTCCTCAAATTCCTCTACGGCTGGATACTCTCCATAGACCTGTTTATATAGGGCTTTAAGATTGCGTTGATGAAGCTCCTCTGCCAGCCCACTAATCAAAACCCGGCTTTTTCCGCACGCTTCCACATTCACCCCGCTCAAGAAATCACCCGCGTATTTTTGCTTGTGTGCTTTTTCCACCGTATGGCGAATGGCGGATAAATAACTCAAATTCTCCTTAATTGCCCCTTCAATTTCACCCCGCAGAATGATATTCCCGTGTCCCTGGACAACATTTTCCAGCCCCATCTTGGCAATCTCCTTCAGCGAGTTAGCAAGCACGTCCACGTCACCGTCTACAATAAAGGGCAGTTCCATAAAAGCGTCCCCGGCAAACAAAACGCGGTCTTCTTCCACAAAAACACCAATCCCGTCCACAGTATGTCCCGGCAGAGGAAAAATGGATAGGTTTTTCTTGCCTACTTGCAAGGTTAAACTGCCGGAATCAAAGGTGATTTGTGGTAAACTGATGTGCACGGAACGATACGCGGGACTCTGCCGGCGAGCTACGTCCAAAGACGGTTTGCCAAGCTTTTCCAACAGGTCGCGGCACAGTGTGTGACTGATAATCGTCGCCTCTGGAAAAAAGCAATTGCCCCAGGTATGGTCGGCGTGGTAATGCGTATTAATAATATAGCGTACCCTGACACCCAGCTCCTGCTCGATGTAATGACGCATGTCTTGCGCTTCCTCAGGAGTGGAAAGGCTGTCCACCAAGACAGCCCATTGTGGACCTATAATTACACCCGCCGTCACCAAGGCGTACGATTCGCTTTGGAAATAAAAAACATTATCAGCTACTTTTTCTCTTTGTATGGATTGCATCATACTATGAAGGATAGCATAATCTAAGCGTATGAGTCAAGAAAATTACCTGCCGCAAAACGAAACATTTCTAATCGCCGGGTTAGGCAACCCAGGGCGCGAATACCAAAACAACCGCCACAACGCCGGTTTCCTCTTCGCCAACGCCCTTGCCCAGCGCCTCGACGTCTCTTTTTCTCGCGTGGAAATGAAAGCCTTGGTAACCAAAGCCAGATACAACACCCGCCAAATTATCATTGCCAAACCGCAAACCTTTATGAACCGTTCCGGTCAAGCCGTGGCTTCTCTGGCAAAATATTATAAAGTGCCTTCCCATGCCGTTTTAGTCGCTTTCGACGACGTAGATTTACCCTTCGGCACCCTGCGCATGAGACCCTTTGGCGGCTCCGGCGGGCATAACGGTATGAAATCCATCATCCAAAGCCTGGGAACGGAAGAATTTCCGCGCCTGCGTATTGGTGTCAACCGTCCCCCCGGACGGCTTGAAGCCGCCGACTACGTC
Organism: uncultured Anaerolineaceae bacterium; assembly: GCA_964524425.1. Classification (GTDB taxonomy): domain Bacteria; phylum Chloroflexota; class Anaerolineae; order Anaerolineales; family DRKV01; genus JBAXBF01. The sequence goes on from CAZGDA010000143.1 coordinate 1,413, forward strand.
CTGCAAGATTTCTCCGCCGCCGAATCTGCCGAGCTGCCCGCCATTCTGGAACGCGGCGTTCAAGCCGCCCTGCTTTTCTTTTCTCAGGGGCTTGATTTTGCCATGACTACTTGTAATACAGAGAAATAACTACCCGGCGCCGTCGTCCCCTGCCAGCATCACACGGTTGCGCCCTTCTCGTTTGGCGCGTAACATCGCCAGGTCTGCCGCGTGGATCACCGCCTCGGCGCTGTCCCCGTGCAATGGAAACATAGCCACCCCGGCAGATACGCGCACCGAAAGCTGCTTACCTTCGTGCATCACTTGCAACCCCCTCACCCCTTCCAGCAATTCCAGGGCGCGTTGGTACGTATCTTCAGCCGAAGACTCGGATATAATGACCAGGAATTCTTCACCCCCATAGCGACAGACAATATCTTCGGCGCGTATGGATCGCATCAAATATTTACTCAACTCACGTAACACCTCGTCTCCCGCATCGTGTCCGAAAGTGTCGTTAAAAACCTTGAACTTATCAATGTCCATCATAATCACACCAAAAGAGCGTTTATGCCGCACTGCCCGTTGCACTTCCCGCACCAGGGCTTCTTTTAAATACCTGCGGTTATATAAACCGGTTAACGGGTCTTGTATGGATTGTGTTTGCAGCGTATAGCGTAACTTCAAGTTACCCAACGAAAGCGACCGACGCTCGGCAAACGCGTACATTTTTTGCTGCCAATCCTCCGGCACAGACAATGGAATGTCACACACGTACAAAACCCCCAAAATCTGTCCCAGGGCAGACAAAGGCAAACACATGCTGGCGCTGTCATCCTTTACAGAATAATCCTGGATGCACTGCGAACATGGGGAAATAAAAGCGCCGTGGTGCGCCTCGCTGCTGCGTTGGAACGCCGCACATGCTGCCGCATTGATAGACGGTTTATAAAAATTCTCTTTCCCCCACGCCAGAGCCAGGTCGAGCGCATTGTGCCCCTGGTCGTAGATAAACAACGCTCCCGACGAGTCCGCAAAAATAACCCGTGCATATTCCTGGATTATGGGATAAGCATCTTGCATCACTTCGCAATTTTGCAGCGAATCGCCCATCTCGTGCATCAGCGTATTGAGATGGGTACGTTTCGCCAGGCTTTCCAGTGCGCTGGTCAATTGCGTGTTGGTCAGGTGCAAGGCATTATAAAGACGCGCATTTTCGAGCGCCTGGCTGGCAATAGAAGCAACGCTTTGCGCCAATGCAATTTCATCTGCGGTAAATTCTCGCTTCCTCAATGAATCTAATCCCAGGGTACCAAACACCATCCCGCGCACAAACACAGGCACAATCAACATACTGGCTGTGCCGCGTCTGTCTTGGATCTCTTTCCAAACAGGTGCCGTACCCTCCCGTTCTACGTCTCGCACAACGAGCGGCAGGCGGTTTGAAATGACGTATTCCGTCTGTGGGTTATTCGTAACCGGGATAATCGTTCCCAGGGCAGAAGCACACCCTTCTACAAAATACTCCGCCGTAACGCACAATTCGTGCCGGTCATCGTCCAGCTTGGCAAATGCCACCTGGGGCACGTTTAATGCATTTGCCAATTCCCGGCAAATAATGGATAGGATCGCGTCTGTATCCAGGGAAGACGATACCGCCTCAATCAGCCGGTTTAGGAAAAGAATCACGTACACTGCCCGCTGCAGTTCCTTTTCCGACATCATTTCGCCGGTTACGTCCCGCGATATCGCCACCGCGTGCGTAACCTTCATGTCTTCCGCAGCGTACGGAAAGAAAGTAATTTCATAATAGCGTGATTCACCTCCCGGAAAGGCAAACCAGCTCTCGTAATGTACCGTATTTCCCTCAAAACAACGATCCAGGTGTTCTTTTATGTTTAGTTTAAAATTTTCCTTCCCCCAAATATCCGCCGCCGTCTTGCCGATGATCTCTTCTCGGGGATATCCATAGTTTTTACAATACGCGTCGTTTACCGCTTCGTATTTATAATCGCGGTCAATCAAACTCATCAAATCATACGAACTATTTACGATGAAAGCATAACGACGGTACTGCTCTTCCGATAACCCTAATTTCAGGCTGTGTTCATCTACGGTTTTTTGCAGAAGGTATACCCTGGACTGGTTGCGCTGCCACTGCCGCACAAGCAAGATAAACAAAAACGCCAGGATAATTGTGCCGCCGATCGCCGCCACGCTCATCATTTCCACGTCCTGTCCTAACCCCAGACGCAGCAAAAACACGTCCCATTTTTCCCCCAGCTTAATCACACTCCACCATAAAGCAGCGATCAAAGCGATAAATATGAAACCCACCAGAGCAATAAAAAACCAGCCTCTATTGTTCTGTTTAATCATCAAAACTCCGTTCCGTGCAATTCACACAATCAACTCATTAACATTATACTATGATAGTTGCCAGATTCATTCCAGTTTGCACAAAACATCTTTTATCAAGCTTAAATCTTCCAACCAGTTCAAAGACACCCCGTTTTTTATTTAGACAACGTTAATTAATCTTATCTAAAGACCTGACAGATATCT
>CAZGDA010000144.1:0-3618 GCA_964524425.1 uncultured Anaerolineaceae bacterium
AAATATTGTTTTTGACGTTTTACTGATGGGATTGTATTTTTATTACAATTTCGTACTTCCCAAGTTTAATTGGAAGTGGTATAATAGCATAGTGGTAACGCTTTCATACAGTGCGAGAAATTTTTTTACCGCGCCTGGAAACCGTTTTCACGTCTAATGTAATTTTATATTCAAGGAGGTTTATTAATGGCAGTAATTAAGGCACAGGTCCGTTCCGGAGCTTACTATGATTCTGCGTTTCTCATGCAAACGCAGCGCTCCTTATCGGATTTTCCAGGCATTCAAGATGCCGGGGTAGTCATGGGAACGGATACGAACAAAGAATTACTCGCCCGAATTGATTTGGTTTCCCCCGAAGTGCAGGCAGCCAAACCGGACGACCTTGTTATTGTGGTGCGTGCTGACGATGAAAAATCCGCACAAACCGCTTTTGACCGTTTTGACGATTTGTTGACGAAACGCAAATCTTCAGGAGGGCAGGAATATAAACCCCAAAGCGTAGAAACAGCGGTAGAAATGCTGCCGGAAGCTGCATGGGTGCTCATTTCTGTCGCCGGACGTTACGCGGCAAGTGTGACCCGGGACGCTTTGCGATATGGAAAACACGTGTTTCTTTTCAGTGACAACGTGTCTGTTGAAGATGAGATTGCGCTCAAAAAAGAATCATCCGAAAAAGGTTTGCTGGTCATGGGACCCGATTGCGGTACGGCGATCGTGCGCGGTATGGGTTTAGGCTTTGCTAACAAAGTGCGCCTGGGAGCGATTGGTGTTGTGGCTGCGGCTGGCACGGGATTGCAACAGGTTTCCTCGCGAATTCATCAATTGGGCGGCGGGATGACGTATGGGATCGGCACCGGCGGGCGAGACCTTTCGGAAAAAGTGGGCGCGGTTACTTTTCGGCAGGGTATAGATATGCTCAGCCGCGACCCTGAAACAAAAGTTATCGTCCTGGTATCCAAACCACCTGCGCCAAAAGTAGCCGAAGACGTGCTGCGCATGGCGCGTAAAGCCGGCAAGCCGGTTGTAGTCAGTTTTGTCGGTCGTTCTCCGGGGGCGCGGCAAGTGGATAACCTGCATTTTGCCGGCGGGCTGGACGATGCGGCACGGATTGCAGTGGAATTGGTCAACCAGGGCGCCAAAGCAAGCACGGCGGATACGCCTGACTTGAAGAAATTCGCAGCTGGGCAGCGTTACCTGCGCGGGCTGTTTTCTGGCGGCACCCTGGCGTACGAAGCCCAGTTTATTTTAAAGGATTACCTGCCGAAAGTGTGGGCAAACGCGCCAATTGATAAGGAAAATAAACTAGTCAATGCCCTGGTGAGCCAAGAGCATTGTATTGTGGATTTGGGGGAAGACGAATTTACTGTTGGACGTTTACACCCAATGATGGATAATGAATTACGCATCCGTCGTTTATTAGAGGAGGCGGACGACCCATCTGTGGCGGTGATTTTGCTGGATGTGGTTATCGGTTATGGGTCTCACCCAGACCCGGCAAGCGAACTGGCTGCGGCGATTGCAGAAGCACGCGAGAAGGCGAAGAAGGCGGGCAGGTACCTGGAAGTGGCAGCGGTCGTTACGGGTACAGATGAAGACCCGCAAGACATTAAAGCACAGATACGTCAATTAAAGAACGTTGGCGCCTGGGTGGATACCGATAACGAGACGGTTGTGCGCTACGCAGGACGATTGTTGAGCGCGTTGAACGATACAAGTGGAGCAGGACTTCCGCAGGGGATGAAACCAATAGATTTAGCAGTGATGCAAAAACCTCTCGAAGCTATCAATGTGGGATTGGAGTCGTTTGCCGAGAATCTCGCAGCACAGGGCGTGCCGGTTCTTCAGGTGGATTGGCGACCGCCGGCGGGTGGTAATGAGAAGTTGATGGCAATTTTACAACGCATGAAAAAGTAACTGGCAGTATGAAGACTTCCGAAGATATCAGGTGCATTTCCTTGTCCTCTTCGGAAGTCTGTGTATTTAAGGTGTAATGAATTTGCTGTGAATGAAGCGGCAAACTTTTTTGGAGGAACAATGATTGATATCGAAAAGGCAAACCAAAAAACAGTAGAACGGATGATGGAAGCTCATCCGATTGTAACCAGTGTGGGGAAAGCCATTGATGTGATCCCTGGAATGCGAGATAATCTTTTCTTGCACGCGGGTCCACCCGTAACGTGGGAACGCATGGCGGGACCGATGAAAGGGGCGATCGTCGGGGCGTTGATTTTTGAAAAGAAAGCCAAAGGCTGGGACGACGCCGAAGCTTTGGTGAAAGCCGGTAAAGTTGAGTTTGCACCCTGCCACCATCATGCGGCAGTAGGACCTATGGCAGGTGTAATTTCTCCTTCTATGCTGGTATATATAGTTGATAACAAAGCGCACGGCAACAAGGGTTATTCTGGTTTGAACGAGGGGCGCGGAAAAGTGTTGCGCATGGGTGCATACAGCGAAGAAGTCATTACCCGTATGACGTGGATGAACGAGGTACTTGGACCTACAGTAGGTGCGGCGTTAGCGGATTGCGGTGGTGTGGATTTACGCGCTCTGTTGGGGAAGGCGCTTTTCATGGGTGACGATGGGCATAATCGTCTGGATGCCTCCTCGATGCTCTTTACTGTTGCGTTGGCACCCGCGATAGCCAAGGTGGCAAAGGATACGAAAACATCTTCAGAAGTGATTAAATTCTTGGGCGATAACGCTTTGAGTATTCTTAACCCGGTAATGGCGGGTTGTAAGACGATGGTGGATGCAGCTCATAACATTGAGGGCAGCACGATTGTAACCGTGATGGCGCGCAACGGCACCGATTTTGGCATTCGCGTTAGCGGCATGGGAGACCAATGGTTTACCGGGCCGGCTGGGGTTGTGAAAGCGTTGTATTTCCCAGGTTTTACGGAAAAGGACGCCAACCCGGATATTGGCGATAGCACCATAACAGAAACAGCCGGGATTGGTGGGTTTGCCATGGCGTCTGCCCCAGCGATTGTAACATTCATCGGCGGTTCGGCAAAGGATGCGATCAATAATACACTCAGTATGTATGAAATTACTTTTGCGGAACATAAGTATTTTACTATCCCTACTTTAGACTTCCGCGGCAGCCCAACTGGAATTGATATCCGCAAGGTTGTCGAGAAAGGAATCTTACCAAGAGTAAATACTGGTGTGGCACACAAAGACCCGGGTATCGGGCAAGTTGGCGCAGGCGTGGTAACTCCACCGGCGAGCATTTTTGAAGAAGCACTGATTGCTTTTGCAGAGAAGTATCAGATATAATTTATCAGATACACATTTTTATTTTGGAGGTTTAAATTATGGAACGCGATCAATTCGTGAAAATGATGTCTGAAGCAAAGATGTACGATCTTACCCAGGATTGCAGTATCTTTACCCCCCCCTGGCCAGGAGAAAAAGCTCTGGAAGTCCAGTTCTTTAAGCGTGTAACGGGCGCTTATGGCGGCGGGCAGGGCGCGAATGGTCAAATATTAAATTGGAGCAACACGGTGGGCACTCACCTGGTGGGAGAGCGTGCTTTTCACTCCGGCGGCAGGGCAATTGCGGATATTCCCCTTGGGGAACTTTGTGGACCGGGCGTGATTGTAGATATCTCGGACA
>CAZGDA010000145.1:0-3590 GCA_964524425.1 uncultured Anaerolineaceae bacterium
CCCAGCCCCTCGCCAATCAGCAGGCTTTGTGCAATCGTGTCGTGCACAGCTGCGTCAGAATAGGGGTAATAATCCTGGTTGGGTGGCACGGGCGCCGGCGCATAATAGTTCGCCGGCATGGGAGTCAACAACCAAAAGACGCTCCCCGCCAGCCAGAGCAGCAGGCATAAAAACACATCCATCCTCGCCGGTGGGCGCGTATTTGGCAGACCGAGGAAAACGTTCAGGACGAACAGCAACAAGCCCAGCCCGGCTGCCAGCAGCGCCTGCCACACGAGCAGTGGTGTTCCCGGCGCGCCCCACGCCACCGCGTCTGGGCGCACACCCAGCCCGCTCAGCGCCGCCACAGCGCCCAGCCCAAACAGCGCCAGCGCACCTCCGGCGCACGCCCACAGCAGCCGCTTTTGCTCCGCCAGGCGCCTGAAACGCACCTCCTCTCGATAGAGAAAGGCGAACAGCACGCCGGTTTGCAAACTGGTCAACGCCAGCCACAGCAACAACGGCGCCAGCCGCTCCAGAGCCGCCTGCAGCAAGCCAAACCGTCCCAGCAGCACCAAATGATAGAGATATCCCCACCCTAGCGCGCTCATCCCACACACCAGCAACGCTGCCAGCGGACGCACATCCTTTCCCAGCCAGCCGTCCATCTTCCGTCCCAGGCTGCGCACCCAGGCAGCGTCTTTCCAGACATACAAACCGCCATAATACAACGCCACGCCCAGCACCAGCATGAACAGCAGCAAGAACAGGCGCGCCGGGGATAGCCCCAAAAACACGGCGTTCTTTACGTCTGCCGGAATAGCCAGAACGTAAACCATCGTCAATGCAGCTTCCAGCGCAGCCAAAAACAAAGTCGCCGCAATTATTTTTCGTTTCCCATCCATAGTAAAGGCATTATACCATTGAGAACCGCCGCCGCCGAATGTCCAAAAGATTCACATTGGCGAAACACGCCCCTCACCCTTGCTAAGTCTGCCGCAGGAAATAACGACCCGACCAGTTTTACGTGAAATCGCTTCCAACCCCTCTCCATTGCCTATCAGACTGAAAAAGAGAATTGACAGAATCGCCGGAATATACTATAAAGGACTATCTTTTTGAACATCACTTTATTTAAAGAAGCAAGCCTATGTCCAGAACAAATCATCAATTGAGTTATAAATTCGTTGACCGGAAAATCATCATCCGCCTGAAAAACCGCGTCTGTGAGACCGCAGAAGAGTTGCTCGCCAGCGACCTGTTCCACGAAGTGCTCGTGCGTTGCATCCGCGAACTCGTGCGCAAGAACTCGCAGCTTCTGGCTGTCTTCGGTAAGGAAAAAGGCGCTGAAATCACCGAAGGGGACATTCAGAAACTCATCCAGGTCTTCCAATTCCTGGTTAAGATGCCCCTGGATTGGGTTCCCAAACTCCTCGAGGACAGCGAATGTTTCGCCAAACAGCCTTACCTCTTGCTCCAGCTTTCCGAAAACCTGTACGACTTCTGGCGCAAATACGAGCGCTACATCGTATGTGATTCAGAGGGCGACGAACTGGACAAACGCCCCTATCGCACCTTCAACACCACAGTCGAGTCGTTGATGCACCTCGTGCGTGGCGTCTATCGCGACATACAGGAAAACATCAGCGGCAAACATCCCAATATCTTCCGTCAAGTGGTCGCCGGCGCCGAAGTCGCCACCATCGCCTTGCCCAAGCGCACCCCTTTGCCGGTGGGCAGTTACCAAAAGTTAAGCGAGATCGGCTTCATCCGTCACGTGCTCATGTACCCGCCCCTGCTATTACATTCGCCGATGAACAAGCGCACCGGGCAATTCGAGCGCGTTCATCAAAACCCGCTGGACGCCACGAACATAGACAAGAACGAGTGGCTGTGTTACCCTGCCCGCATCGGCTCTTTGCTGGTTTTGATCTACTTCCACGAAAAATTCTTCGAATTGGGCAGTTCCTTGTGCAACCTGTTCGAGTTGGCGGATGACGAAACCCTGCGCCAAAAACCGGATGCAATCTTCCTTTACGGCGTATCCAGCAAGAGCGTGGAGGGCATGGGCAAATCCGCCACCATCTTCTACGATGACCAGGAGCAAGATTTGCTCGTCGGCGCCATCCCCAACCGCGACGAATTCGGTTACTTCGGCTACCTGAAGAAAATGGCGTTGACCCTTCACAACATCAAGATGATCAAACAGGGTCGTCTGCCTTACCACGGGGCGATGGTGAAAATTGACATGAAGGGCGGAAAATCCTTCACCACCCTGATCATCGGAGACACCGGCGCAGGCAAATCCGAGACCCTGGAAGCCTTCCGCCAGCTCGGCAGTGGCGAGATCCAGGAGATGACCATCATCGCCGACGACATGGGTTCGCTGGAACTGCACCCCGATCACGTTCTCGGCTACGGCACCGAAGTGGGCGCCTTTGTGCGCCTGGACGATCTGCAGCCCGGCTACGCCTTCGGACAGATGGACCGCACCATCATCATGAACCCCAGCCAGGTCAACGCCCGCGTCGTCTTGCCCGTCACCACCTACGAGAACGTCATCCGCGGCTACCCCGTGGACTTGATCCTTTACGCCAACAACTACGAGGAGACGGACGAACAGCACCCCGTCATCGAACGCCTGCCCTCACCGCAAGCCGCCCTGGACGTGTTCCGCGAGGGTACAGCCATGAGCAAGGGCACCACCACTTCCACCGGGTTAGTGCACACCTACTTCGTCAACATCTTCGGCGCCACCCAGTACCAGGAATTGCACGACCAGATCGCCGAACAGTACTTCGCCGCCTTTTTCGCCCGCGACATCTTCGTCGGGCAATTACGCACCAAACTGGGCATCCCCGGCTGGGAGCGCAAAGGTCCCGAAGAAGCCGCCCGCGCCCTCCTGCGCCTGATGCAGGGCGGATGATATTTCCCCAAAATAGACCTAGTTACCGCAACATAGCAATAATCGCATCAATAACTTCGTTGATTTTTTCTGGTATTATTCTCCCAGCAATGTATTCGATAAAATTACCATCTACGGTGAATAGATGACAGACCCGAACGTAACTATTTACTCGTAAACCACCATATTCAAAATCATTATTTGTTATCATCACGTTATAGGTGTCTTGTCGTATCCGGCTGGTGATCATACAAAGCACCGGATCAAGTCCAGTGGGAGTTGCTACTACAAGGGCAGGACGCCGTTTGAAATTGCTGAAATCCGAGAAATCTAATGGAACGACAACTACATCCCCTCTTGTAAATACGCCCATGCCTCGTCCTCCTCAGGTGTATCCCATTCTTTAGCCAGTGAGTGCACAGCCAGCCGTCCCCAATCGCGTTCTTCATCAACAGGTACTTCTACGATAGGCAAAGCACCAGCAGTACTAATCTGGCGCAATTTCAACAGAATAGCATAATCTAATAACTGTGCACGTTGATAGGTGGGCAATTTTTCCGCTATTTCTAGCAGCGTTTGCTCGTATCTCCCTGCTTGGAGGATATTATCCATATCCAATAATCTCCTGACTTACGTTCCTGTTTTTTCTATCTATATAGTAACGATCAAGATTAATCGAATCATTTATAAAAACACACGCACCCTT
>CAZGDA010000146.1:0-3577 GCA_964524425.1 uncultured Anaerolineaceae bacterium
AGGCTCCACAATGCTGATGGCTTCGGCTGCCTTGCCACCCGTCAACCCGCCCCCGCCGCCAACGGGAACCAGGGCAACGTCCACCTGTCCCAAGGATTCCACTTCTGTTTGGGTAGGCACGCGGCGAATGTCCCCCAAATGCACCACGGAAATTTCTTCGAAGCGGAATTTATACAGGGTGTTATACAATTCATCTGCCTGGCGCTTGCGCCCATTGGTGCGCACGCCGGTAATGAAAACGCCGCCAAGTTCGTATTCTCCTGGACCGCGAATAACGTAAGGGTCTCCCTTCACTGCTGAAATGTAGTTGTGTCCGGGGGCGTCGTGGCTCACCGTAACGATGTCCGCTTTTAGCTTGAGGGCTGCATAGCCAACGGAGTGGTGGTCATACGGGTCAGTAACAATTGCAGCGCTGCCCCGTTCAACGAAGCGAAAACACGATAAGCCGTACCAGGTAATTTCCATTTAACCTCCAAGAGATTTTGCCTATGAAAAAATTATACCATATTCGAGGGCAACCATCGCACTCGTCTCCTTATTAACCGATGCAGAGTTGAGCAACCAGCAAGATGGCAGATATTGCCATATCCGCGCAAAGTGGATAAAATTACCCGCATGGATTACAAGATTTCCGCCTCATTAGCCTGCGCAGACCCTTTGTGTATTCAAAAGGATTTTGACAAACTGGAAAAGTCCTGCATTGATGCCTATCACATTGACTTGTGCGACGGGGTGTTTGCCCCCACGTTTCTATTAAACACAGCCATCGTCAAGGCGTTGAGACCCCTGACCAACAAGCGCCTGGATGTGCACATCTACGGGCATTACCCGGGGATGTACGTTGAGGATTTGCAGAGCTGTGGAGCCGACGTGGTGGTTGTGCACCTCGAAGCGCAGGGCGACGATTACCGCGATGTCGTCCGTCAAATTCGTCGGCACGGCATGCAGGCGGGGATTGCGGTCTTGCCCACCAGCGCCATCTGCGCGGAGGTCAAAGAGGTGCTGCCCCTCGTCTCGGTGGCGGTGGCGAACAGCGTGGGACCGGCGTATTTCGGACAGCCCTTCAACCCCGCCGGTCTGCAAAACATGGCTTTGTTGCGCCAATACGCTGCAGAAGCGGGCTGCCAGATCGAGATCATCGCCGATGGCTCCGTCTCTGCGGCGCGCCTGCCTGCATTTCTGGAAGCCGGGGCGAATCATTTCGTGCTGGGCACGGCGGGTCTGTTCATGGACGAACACTTGCAGGAGAACGCCGCTAAATTCCGCCAGCAACTCGCCGCGCAAACGAGCACAGCCACAGCATGAGCAGACAGCGGGCGGTGAAAAGGGCAGCCCATCCCCGCTTTTGCGTTGTCTGAGCGGTGTGAGGGTGGTTATGGATGTGGTTTGATGGATTTCAGCCGCTGGGTGGTGCGCCTGGCACGTTGACAGCCGCAGCGTTGCCGGACGGGCTGAAGGCGCTACGGCGCGCTTTAGCACGCTTGGCGTCCTGGGAACTGTGTTATAATACAGGTCTGTCTGATGCAGATTAAAACGCGCTGGCGTGGAAAGAGTGATAAAAGATTGGAACAACCTGAATTGACCATTAACGTAAACCCTGACGAGGAAGGCGCGTCGGTTGTTGAAGGCGCGCCGGAAAGCGTTACTCTTCCGCAGACTGGGCTTGCGGATGCTTCGGTGGAAGTAAATCAGCCCGAAGGAAATCTGCGGCGTTTTTTGCTTGACATTGTAGAAACCGTTGTGCTCTCGCTGGTTTTGTTCTGGGTGGTCAATCTGGTTTCGGCGCGCATTCGTGTGGAAGGCTTCAGCATGGAGCCGACTTTTCGCGACGGTGAACTGGTCATCGTCAACAAGCTAGCTTACAAGTTCTCTGCCCCGCAGCGCGGGGACGTGATCGTTTTTTACTACCCGCGCGATCCCAAAGAAGAATTTATCAAACGGATCATCGGGCTGCCGGGAGACCGCGTGGACGTGCGCGAGGGTAAAGTGTACGTGAACAGCGTTGCCCAAGACGAGCCATACATCGCTGCCCAGCCGACTTACGAATATCATCAGGTGGTACCAGAAGGGACGTTGTTTGTGCTGGGCGATAACCGCAACAACTCGTCTGACTCGCATAGCTGGGGACCTCTGCCGATGGAACTGGTAATTGGGAAAGCCTTGTTTGTCTACTGGCCACCCCCTTACGTCGGTGCGGTGGAACACGCACCCGTGTTAGCGCAATAGTCATGTTGCATTGTCCTGCCAGGGATGATATGATTTGATTAGAATATCCGAGTTTTGAGGTAAGCCAATGAAAAAAGAAATCGAGAAACTGCTCAAACTGGCTGCGGAATACGAGCACGAGCTTCCTGCCGCGCCGCCAGCCTTAAAAGCCCCCCAGGGTGCTGCGCTGGCGGGATGGATTGACCACACCCTGCTCAAACCGGATGCGACTGCGGCGCAGGTGCGGCGCTTGTGCGAAGAAGCCGGAGAGCATCGCTTCGCTTCCGTGTGTATCAACCCGATTTTCGTGCCCCTGGCAGTGGACGTGCTGAAAGGCACCCAGGTGCCTGTGTGCGTGGTGGTTGGTTTCCCCCTGGGAGCTGCCCCGGCGGCTTACAAGGTGGTGGAGACGATGGGCGTGCTGGCGGCGGGGGCGCGTGAAGTGGACATGGTCATCAGCGTCGGCGCGCTGAAGGGCGGGGATGCCGCAACGGTGTACAACGAAATCGCTGGGGTGGTGCAAGTTGCTCACAGCCAGGAGGCGTTGGTCAAGGTGATCATCGAGGCGGGGCTGCTCACCCGTTCCGAGAAGATCAGCGCCTGTCTGCTGTCAAAGGAAGCCGGGGCAGATTTCGTCAAAACATCCACCGGCATGATGGCGGGCGGCGCCACCGTCGAAGACGTGGCGTTGATGCGCGCCGTGGTTGGCGCCGAAGTGGGCGTAAAAGCCGCCGGCGGTATCCGCACTTACGCCGACACGTTGGCGATGATTGCGGCGGGCGCAAATCGCATCGGCGCCAGCGCAGGCATCAAGATCGTAGAAGAAGCGCAGCGCGCCTAGTCTGCCATGCTTTTGGTGTACAGACGAAGGCGCGGGCGTATTGGAAATTAGCAGGCAAAGATTATCACAGCACGCATTAGAGAAATAGGAAAGTGGACAGCGGAGGCAATCCATGACAGACGTATTAGATTTTCAATCCATCATCATTCGCTTAGAGCGTTTTTGGGCAGAACACGGCTGCCTGATCTGGCAGCCTTATCACACAGAAGTGGGTGCAGGCACGATGAACCCGGCTACTTATCTGCGTGTGCTGGGACCTGAACCCTGGAACGTGGCTTACGTGGAACCGTCCATCCGCCCCGACGACGGCAGGTACGGTGAGAACCCCAACCGCCTCCAGCAACATTATCAATACCAGGTCATCCTGAAACCAGACCCCGGCAACCCGCAGGAATTGTATTTGCAATCCTTGCAGGCGCTGGGGCTTGACCCGCGCCAGCACGACGTGCGCTTCATCGAGGACAACTGGGAATCCCCCGCCCTGGGCGCCTGGGGTTTGGGGTGGGAAGTGTGGCTGGACGGCATGGAGAT
>CAZGDA010000147.1:0-3497 GCA_964524425.1 uncultured Anaerolineaceae bacterium
ACCAAACCGGCTATTCGATTGAACTTCTGATTTCTCTCTCTCCCAACCTCCCCCTCGTATCACACGGCTTTCTCCTGATGAAGGTCCTGTCGGATTTTTTTTCCCTGGAGGTAAATCTTCATAATAATCAATGTCATACCAATCGTAAACCCACTCATATACATTTCCTGCCATATCCAATACGCCATATGGACTCGCTCCTTTAGGGTAACTACCAACCTTTATTGTACCTCCTTCACAACCGTTTGTACCTCCAAAATTTGCTAGTTCACACGTTGGTTCTAAATTTCCCCAGGGATATTTCCGCCCATCTGTTCCTCGGGCTGCTTTTTCCCATTCCGCCTCTGTGGGTAGTCGACCGCCTGCCCATTCGCAGTACATACGCGCCTGCTCCCAATCCACGCACACAACAGGATGGTCTTTATACTCGACCTTCTCATGAAAAACACAACTCGATTCCTTACATTGTCCCGCTTGAACACACAGATTATATTCCGCATTACTTACTTCTGTTTTGTATATACGATATGCGTCTATGTATGTTAAATATCCATCTTTCGCACCTATCCGATATTCTCCCGCTGGCACAAGGACTGTTTCTGCATTGTCTTTCAAATTGACACTCACATCCGGAGTTGCTGTTGAGATAGGAAGTGTAACAGGAGTTATATTATTAATCATAGCAACCGCTGCCGCTATACACAACATTACTATAAGCAATCCAATCACCCCCACCCACCAGGAAGGAATTTTTTTCTTCCTACTCACATTTACTTCTTCCTTTTTTTGCCGGAACAAGGGCATTGCACCTCGCGACTCATCATCCAACCTCATGAAATTCTTAGAATCTAACATATCGCTCTGCTCCTGCGCTGTAGCATACAGTAGTACAGGCTTTGCATCCATCGTCTCTTCTCCACATACAAAATCTCCGACTGCATCTCTGCTTGCCACCAGTCCTTCCAGCGCTTTTACAAATTCGTCCATACTAGCATAACGATGACGCGCTTCCTTCGCCAGCGCTTTGAAAATCACTCGCTCAACTTCCTCGGGCAGATCCGGCGCAAAGTCACGCGGGCGCGGCAAAGGCTCCGTGGCTTGCTTGATTACGATCGCCGCCGGCGTGTCCGCCATGTACGGCTTGCGCCCGGTAACCAGTTCGTAAAACACCACTCCCAGCGCATAGATATCCGTTTGTGGGCTTACTTCGTTGCGCCATTGCTCCGGCGCCATGTACTCCGGCGTCCCAACCCCAACTCCCGTGCCCGTCAGCGTGTGCGATTCCTCCACGTCCAGGATCTTGGCAATCCCAAAATCCGACAAGGTCGGCTCGCCCGTCTTCGTGATCAGGATGTTGGCGGGTTTCACGTCGCGGTGGATCAGATTCTCCTCATGGGCGTACGCCAGGGCGCACCCCACCGGCAGCAACAAACGCGCCGCTTCTTGGTAGGTCAGGCGCTTGCCCCCAGCCAGCCTGCCCTTAAGTGTCCCGCCTTCCAGGTATTCCATCACCAGGTACGGCGCACCCTCGTGCTCGCCATAATCGTACACCTTGACAATGTTCGGGTGCGAGAGGCGCGCTAAAGCCTTCGCCTCTCTTTCAAAGCGTTTCAACATCTTCTCGTGATAGGCTGCCCCGATCACGTCCTTGCGGATGAACTTCACAGCTACGGCGCGTTCCAGGCGCGTGTCCCACGCCTTGTACACCACCGCCATGCCGCCCTCACCCAGCCGTTCCACCAGGTGATACCTGCCGATGTCCATGCCTGTCAGGTCTGTCATAGCCGTTCCTCTATGAATATGTTCTTTGTTTTGGGTACTGCAATACCCATTATATCGTAAATCAAGCCAACCCGGTAACACCGCACCGCAGATTTGTTTATTTATCCACCAAGCGCACAGAGAACACCAAGTCTACAGCACCCCTCCGTGTCCCCCGTGATCTCCGTGGTTAATTTCCCACCTACATACCTACCGGGTGCGCAGCTTGTGGTTGAGCGCCGCGATATTGCCTTCCTCTATCCGTGCCCAAGCGCAGCCCCTTACTGTCCTTGCAACCGCGCGCAGCGATTATGCCTACCTTTTCGTGCTGTGATCCAGCAACCCCAACCTGTCTTTCTCTCCGTGGTTAAATCCTCCGCCCGCTTCCAGCGCAACTGTGCCGCATCATACGAAAAGAAAGCGTCCTTTCGTGGTATACTCCAGGCATAAAAATGTCAGAGACAAAATTGAAAACACCCATTGCTTCGGCGTTCAAACGAAAGGAGGGACGGATTATGTTGCTCGCGTTTTCCGTTATATTGGCTTGCGTTCTCATAATTACTGCTGTGCTGGTATGCAGCAGCCGGGCAAAACCGGCTCCCTTACTGGATAAGACCGGCAAACCGCGGGCGGGCAGCCTTTCCGAAAAAACGTTCGTCAAAATCAACGGCGTGCAGCAGGGCATGATCATCAAGAGCAAGGACGTCAGCAAACCGGTGCTGCTCATCCTGCATGGCGGACCCGGCATGCCGATTTACTTCCTCGATCACACCTACCCAACTGGACTGGAAGACGATTTCACCGTGTGCTGGTGGGACCAGCGCGGCGCCGGGCTTTCTTATGACCCCAGCGCCCCGCTCCAGGCGCTGACGGTCGAACAACTGATCGCGGACACCCTGGAAGTAACCAATTACCTGCGCCAGCGTTTCGGCAAGGAAAAGATCTACCTCATGGGACATTCCTGGGGCAGTTTTCTGGGCATCCAGGCAGCAGCGCGCGCTCCGCAGTTGTATTTCGCCTACATCGGTGTGGGGCAGGTTTCATACCAGCACAGATCTGAAAAGCTCTCCTACGACTACATGCTGCAAAAGTATCGCGAGAACGGGGATACCACCATGCTGCGCAAACTGGAAAAAGCGCCGGTCACCCTGACGGATAAACTGCCGGACGCCTACATGGCGCTGCGCGACGAAGCCATGCACAAGATCGGTGTCGGCACGACCCATACCATGAAATCGGTCGTCAGCGGTATCTTCATTCCATCCCTGCAAAACCGGGATTACACGCTCTTGGAAAAGATCAACATCTGGCGCGGGAAAATCACCTCCCGCCGTATCCTGTGGGACGAATTTATAGACACAGACCTGACCAGCCAGGTGCCAGAAATTGACATCCCGGTTTATTTCTTCCACGGCGTCTATGATTATACCGTCGCCTACCCGCTGGCTAAAGCCTACTTCGCCAGGCTAAACGCGCCGTTGAAAGGTTTCTACACATTTAACCACTCCGCTCACAGTCCCCAGTTTGAAGAAGCCGGAAAAACACGCCTCATTTTGCAGCAGGACGTACTGGCAGGCACTAATAACTTAGCCGACATGGATTAAGCATGCGCAGCCGCGTAGGTTGTGGTTGCGCGCCGCGATGGTACATCCCCCTACCCATGCCCAAGCGCCACCTCCCTCTGTCCTTGCGACCGAGCGCAGCGACCCTCTGTCATTGCGAGGGAGCGTAGCGAC
>CAZGDA010000148.1:0-3341 GCA_964524425.1 uncultured Anaerolineaceae bacterium
CATACTCTGCTGCAAAACAACCCGCACTCCCCCGCCCCCAAGCCCGCACTCAGCGACCCGCAGGCTTTCCTCTACGAGCCAGACGCCGCCGTCCTGCGCGCTGGGCTGGTGCAAGCGCTGGCACAAACGCTAAACGCCTCCCAGCTTGACCCCGACATCGCCTATCTGACTGCCGCAGAACGTCGCCAAACGCCCTTCGCGCGTTGCTGGCAAGTGTGTGATTGGTTTCCCTTCCAACTCAAACGCCTGCGCGCCTACTTGCGTGAGCGCAACGTCGGACGCGTTACCGTCAAAAAACGCGGCTCCCCCCTTCAACCAGAACAACTGATTCACGACCTTAAATTAAAAGGGGAAGAAGAACGCATTGTTTTCCTCACCCACCTGCGCGGTGCCCCGCTCGTCATCGTCTGTCTGCCGTAAAAAAGGTAATACTTATTGCATATTTCACATTTTTTCACTTGACATTGAATATGAAATATGCTACACTAGGGTTGTCAGTTTAGCTACTGGCAGTTTACGTATTAGTAAGAGCAGGCAAACATGCTTGAAAACATTCGCGGTTTACCAGGAGTTTACACAGTCGTCTCCCCGGCAGCATACCGGGCGCAGGCAGACCCCGCCGCGGAAAACGCCAGTCCTCACCTTCATCACGCCCAAGACGAAAGCTCCGGTGTAACCGTCTCCCTCTCCAAAGAAGCCCTGGCTCTCATCCGTGGGGATACCCCCGGCGGTCACGGTCAACAGCAAAGCCAATCTGGTGAAATGGACACCGACGCCAAAGGCACAGACTCCGGCGCAACAAACAACGAGCAACTAACCAGTGAAGAACAGCGCCAGGTTGAGAAATTAAAAGAACGCGACCGTGAAGTGCGCGCCCACGAACAGGCACACGCTGCCGCGGCTGGCAACGCGGCGACCAGTGGACCTCACTTCGAATACGAAACCGGACCCGATGGAAAACGCTACGCCATCGGCGGGGAAGTAAACATCTCCATTCGCGAAGGAGACACGCCAGAAGAAACCATCCGCAACGCCGAACAAGCCCGCCGCGCAGCCCTGGCTCCCGCCGACCCCTCCGCACAAGACCGCAGCGTCGCCGCAGCAGCCAGCGCTATGGCAAACGAAGCCCGCCGCGAGCTTCTCGAAGAAAAGATGGAAGGGGTTACCAATGCGCAAACCTCCCAAGGCACAAACACCACCCTGAAAGAAGAACGACCTGCCGGGGAGACCGCCGCCGTGAACGTGCGCGGGCGTCAGGAGCTTTCCAAACAAAGCCAGCTAGAACGCGGCTACCTTCTGGGACTGGCTGTCTCCAGCATGAGCTACCAAGCCTGATTTGTACCACCCACTGTAACACGAGATCTATCTCGTCCTTCGCCGCCCCGGCACATAAACCACCCCCTACACAAATCCAACGCCAAACTTCGTATGACACCGGCGCATAAATGCGGTATACTATGTTCATCCTATTGAATAAACGGGTGAACACCATGAATCCACCTCTCCTCTTGCTATTACTTGGCTTCATTTACGTGCTGTTTTTTGGCGGGCTATCCCTCTTGCGCCGCGAAGGGCTTTCCATGCGCTTTGCCATCGAAGCCGTTGCCCTCACCTGCCTCGTCAGCGGGTTCGCCTACCTAACCAACACCGCTCCCCACCCCGCCCTCTTTCTCGTCATCCTGTATCTAATCACCATGCGCGTGCGCCTGCTGGTGGACCTGGGCACGTTGCTTGCCCGGCGCGGCAACCGCCACCTGGCAGACAATGTATATTCCCTGGCGCGGCGTCTCTTCCCCGACCCAAGCGGGACGCTCGTAATTGACGTGAACCAGGGCGCGTTGCGCGTCCAGCAGGGCGCCCTAGACGAAGCCGTGCAAATCTTCACCCGCATTTTAGAGCAAAAGGATAAAGGCTATTTAGGCATCAAATACGAAGCCGCCAGTCATTACAACTTGGGAATTGCCTACAAACGCCTGCACCAGAGCGCCAAAGCCATTGCCGAATTTAACGCCGTGTTAGACGTCATGCCCGCATCCATTTACGGTAAATTCGCCACGGCTGCGCTGGAACGCGAACGCCACAAACCCGAACAAGGCTAGAGGCAAGCGACGCCGCGTATAGCACCGCTCAATCTTCCAGCTTCACACCTGCCAGCAAATCTGTCTCCACCACACCGGGCTGGGGAGGTGGAAAAGCGCGCATAAAATAATCCACGTTCGGAGTACGTCCCATCAACCAGTTCAACAACCCCCTGCGCGGTGGCCCCCCCATAAGTTGGCTGGCGTGCGCCGCTGCTGCGGCTTCCTTGCGCTTGAGCACGCTGCTGTAATCAATCTTCGCGTGGGTGGGAAAATCACCTTCCTCCGCCAGCGCCACCAGGTCAATGTCCCCATTCCGCCCCCAGCGGCGCGGGTCTTTTCCTACCAGGGGCATGATGCGCGCTGTCCAGCGCAGCCACTTTTTCGGGAAATGGTTGAAATAAAGTTTTTGCACCTGATACGCAGGGTTTTCGCGCACGTATTCCCGCTCGGCTGCCAGTTTAACGCCTTCCACCGTCGCGCGGTGAATGGCAATGTGATCGGGGTGTCTATATCCGCCAATGGAGTCAAACGTCAACACCACCTGCGGACGCAACAGACGGATAGCATCCGCCACGTGTGCCGCCACCGAACCTACCGTCTGTGCCGCCAGCGCCTGCGGATGAAAATTATCCGGCGAGCCGGGCATGCCCGAATCGCGATACCCCATTAAAATCACCCCCGCCAGCCCCAATTGCTGCGCGGCTTCGTCCAGCTCCGCTTTTCGCAGCGCCGCCACCGATCCATACTTATCCAATAACTGCGCGTCAGGCACATCCCCCGCCTCGCCCAGCGTGCCGCACAACAAATACACTTGCACGCCGCGCTGTGCATACAGCGCCAGCGTACCCCCCATACCAAACGACTCATCATCTGGATGAGCAAGAACAGATAACATTACAGGCTGCATGGTCTTTCTACTTCTTTGCTTTATGGATTCGTGCAGTGGCATTTCTACTCTTTTCACACCACTCACTTCGAGCAACGAGAGACAAGTATACCGCATTTTTCCCCGTCCAGATAGTGTATAATGGGAATCATGAAAGAAGAATCCCTTGCCCTCCGTTTACAGCATCTGCGTCAAGAAATTCACTATCACAACTACCGCTACCACGTCCTCGACGACCCAATCATCAGTGATAGCGAATACGACCAACTCCTGCAGGAATTGCGTCAAATCGAGCAGGCACACCCGCAATGGGTCACCCCCGATTCTCCCACCCCACGCGCCGGCGCCCCCCCCGCCCCAAAGGTTGAAAAGGG
>CAZGDA010000149.1:0-3335 GCA_964524425.1 uncultured Anaerolineaceae bacterium
CCTAAAATAACACAGATTGCTTCGCCTGCGGCTCGCAATGACACTCCCCCCTGTCTTTGCGAGGGAGCGCAGCCCCTTCTTGTCCTTGCGAGGGAGCGCAGCGACCGAAGCAATCTCTAAAATGACACAAATTGCTGCGGGCTGCGCCTCGCCCATGCAGCCGCGACCGCCGGTCGGAGCTGCATGGCTTTTTGCCAGCTTCATTTCCCAAAAAAACCGATGCGCTGGGGTGGCACCAGCCCCCCGCAGAAACTCAGTTCCCTGCAGCCGCGGCGCAACGGAAGCCAATGAAGTAGCGGCGATAGCCTGGACTGCTGACATAGCGACCCGAAGCGCGTAAGTAGTCCGATCCGTTGTTCCAGCCGCCGCCGCGCAGCCCGCGGAACTCCCCCGCAACGGGTCCCGTCGGGTTCTTCTTATCCGCGCTGTCATATTCCCCATACCAGTCGTTCACCCATTCCCAGGCGTTGCCCGCCATGTCCAGTGCTCCGTACGGGCTGGCGCCGGTTGCATACCTGCCCACCGACGTTGTGCCTCCTTTGCATCCAAAATAATTCGCTAGTCCGCAGGTCGCCTCTACCTCTCCCCACGGGTATTTCCTGCCGTCCGTGCCACGCGCCGCCTTTTCCCACTCCGCCTCGCTCGGCAACCGTCCGCCTGCCCACTCACAATACGCTCTCGCCTGCTCCCAATTCACGCATACAACTGGATGGTCTTTGTACTCATCCTTCCCATAATAATCACAATCTGGCTTCGTGCATTTACCGCTATACAAGCATTTGGCGTACTGGGCGTTGCTTACCTCCATCTTGTAGATGCGGTAGGCGTCCAGGTATACCGTGTGTAACGGTTTTTCATCACTTGACCCGTCCTCCGACCCCATCTTGAACTCCCCGGCTGGCACAAGCACCGTCTGCGCCCCATCTTTGGCATTCGCTCCTGCTGCGCCGCCTGTATTCGCCCCAGCAGTCTGCTGTGCCGCCGGCGCTACTTCCGTTTCCGCGTTATGCGTCTCCAACGCCGCCGGCGCTACTTCCGTTTCCGCGTTATGCGTCTCCAGCGCCGCCGGCGCTACTTCCGTTTCCGCGTTATGCGTCTCCAGCGCCGCCGGCGCTACTTCCGTTTCCGCGTTATGCGTCTCCAGCGCCAGCACCGTCGCTGCCGTATCTACGGTCGCCTGCCCCGCAGCGCTCTGCGTCTGCGCTTGCGCGGCGCGCGGATTCTCTGCCTGCGTCTCACCGGCGTTCCCTGTCGGCTCTGGCACAGGCGGTGGGTTCAAAGCTCCCGCGATCACCAGCGCAATCCCCGCCAGCAGTCCCACTCCCAGCAACCCAATCGCCGCCCACACCCAACCCGCCGGGCGCGTTTCGCCCCGCCGCGGGGCTGGTGCGGCTCTCTCCTTTTTCTTGTATCCAGGCAGGTTTGCCAAACCCGCCTGCGGCGCGGTTTCTATCTCCGCCGTGTTCTCGTCCACTGCCGCCCTATCCGCCTGTTTCTCCGCCGCCAGCCCTTCCAGCGCTTGTACAAATTCACCCATGCTGGCGTAGCGGTGGCGCGCCTCCATCGCCAGCGCTTTGAAGATCACCCGCTCTGCTTCCTCCGCCAAATCCGGCGCATAGTCTCGCGGGTGCGGTAGCGGTTTTGTGGCTTGCTTGATCCCGATCGCCGCAGGCGTGTCCGCAACATACGGTTTGCGCCCCGTCACCAACTCGTAAAACACCACTCCCAGGGCATACACATCCGTCTGCACGCTTACCTCGTTGCGCCACTGCTCCGGCGCCATGTACTCCGGCGTGCCTACCCAAATCCCCGTGCCCGTCAGCGTGTGCGATTCTTTTACGTCCAATATCTTGGCAATCCCAAAATCCGACAGCGTCGGCTCGCCCGTTTTGGATACCAAAATATTGGCAGGCTTCACGTCGCGGTGGATCAGATTTTTATCGTGGGCGTACGCCAGGGCGCGCCCCACCGGCAGCAGCAAGCGCGCCGCCTCCTTATATCCCAGGCGCTTGCCCCCAGCCAGCCTGCCCTTCAGCGTCCCGCCTTCCAGGTATTCCATCACCAGGTATGGCGCTCCCTCGTGCTCCCCATAATCGTGCACCTTGACGATGTTCGGGTGCGAAAGGCGCGCCAAAGCCTTCGCCTCCCTTTCAAAGCGTTTCAACATCTTCTCGTGATAGGCTGCCCCGATCACGTCCTTGCGGATGAACTTCACTGCCACGGCGCGTTCCAGGCGCGTGTCCCACGCCTTGTACACCACCGCCATGCCTCCCTCGCCCAGCCGCTCCACCAGGTGATACCTGCCAATGTCCATACCTGTCAGGTCTGTCATTGCCGCTCCTCGCTGATTTTCTTTCGCGTGATACTACGTCAGTTCGGAAAAGCACGCGATTTTTATCGAAAGTAGGATAACGATAACTGCAACATAGCTTCATATAACATTAAGAATATCGGAAAGTACTTCTCGACCTTTTTGAAATGAATAATATTGCAAGTGTTATTCCAAGAAAAATTAGACCAAAGGAAAGGAAGGGTTGTGGAGTGAGCACGAAGATCAAGACAACCAGAACTGTCGCCAGCGCCAAACCTTTCCACCAACGAAATCCAAAAACCAGAAAACCCGCTATGATGCTGCCAAACCAAAGGAAACCAGCCATGGTTGATTGGAAATCGGACGTTATTCCTATGATAGTAACGGCGTAAGCCAGTGGAATCAAACCCCACCACCAACCTCGACGGCGAATAAATAAAACATACACCATTCCCAACCCTGCCGCGATCCAGCCGGTCCATGAAACAACTTGCAGAATAGAAACTGAATTCAGGTTGCCTTCAGCGCGTATTTTTATTCCCAATAACATTCCCCGTTCCATGACAAAGTGCATCCAATCGTAACTCAGTTTTCCTATGACCTGAGCGACCCATGATGCTGGGATAGCATACGTACGCGTATATAGGCGTGTAGTATTTTCATCTATCGGCAAAACAACAATCGGACCCCATAGATAGAGCATTTTTCCTTCTTCATATTCCAGGATTTTCCAGAAGGAGTTATGCTTATAAATAACTCCACCCGCACCATAAACCAGATCTCCTTTTTGGCGAGATTGCCATTCGGTAAGAATTTGATTACTATTATGGATATCTGCAAGAGCCAGGTTTTCTAACCAATCATTGCTATAAAATCCGGCTCGTTCCTGACCAAGTTGAACCAACCACTTCCAAACTTCTTTAGCCGGTGCATGAATGGTTACACCACGCGTCGAAGTGATAACCGTTCCGGTTTCCACGTCATCCCCAGGCAACGACATCCCTACTTCAGCGTCTGTTAGTCC
>CAZGDA010000150.1:0-3254 GCA_964524425.1 uncultured Anaerolineaceae bacterium
TAAGCAGCATAGCAATCGTCATAGGACCCACCCCACCTGGCACGGGAGTGATTGCTCCAGCAACCTCTTTGACCTCTTCGTATGCCACATCACCCACCAGGCGATACCCCTTCTTTTTCGTTGCGTCTTCCACGCGGTTGACGCCCACATCAATAACGGTAGCACCTGGTTTAACCCAATTTCCGCGCACCATCTCTGCCCTGCCCACAGCCGCCACCAGAATGTCCGCTTGGCGCACAATTCCGGGCAGGTCTTTGCTCCTGGAATGACAAATCGTTACCGTGGCGTTGCGGCGTACCAACAACAAAGCAACCGGCATACCCACAATGTTAGATCGCCCTAAAACCACAGCGTTGGCGCCTTCCAGTTTTGCTCCGCATTGGTCAAGCAAATAAATCACACCTTCTGGCGTGCACGGCACAAACAGAGGATCGCGTCCTTTTTGTGCCAACCGCCCTATGTTTAATGGATGAAAACCATCCACGTCTTTTTCAATGCTGATAGTCTTTAACACACTTTCTTCATCTAATCCAGAGGGTAAAGGTAACTGCACCAGAATCCCGTTAACCCGTTTATCGGCGTTTAAGTCTGCAACCAGCGATTCCACTTCCGTTTGCGTTGCATTTTCCGGCAAAGTATACCCATACGATTCAATTCCCGCTTCCCCGCAAGCTTTTTGTTTCATTCGCACGTACACCTGAGAAGCTGGATTTTCTCCAACCAGGACAGTTGCCAGCCCAGGTCTGGGATGCCCCTCGCTCATAAACTTTTCCACATCCGCTGCTACCTGCTTGCGCAAGTTTTCTGCGATCAACGTTCCATCAATGATTGTAGCCGTCATTTCCTGCTCCCTTCATTATAATTGTTATCACATTATTTTCTGGAATAATGGCTTTTATCATCCTCGCCTAATAGGTATTATAATCGGGAACAAAGGATAAGGCAACCATCCCCAGCTTGAGCCTGTCGAAATAACCTTTCCCCATTACCAAGACCTGTAAAAGGTATTTCATCAGAGGCACGTCTCCCTGTTCCACGTACGTAAGGAATCGTAATACAAAAACGTATAAAAAGCGGTATAATAATAGCTCATGAACAGGGTAAGCCCTCCCCGTGGACTGACTGGCGAGCAATTACGCCGTCTGGTTGTGGACCAGCGCACAGCAAATCGTCAGGCGCGTCTGGAGCATTTTCGCAAAACGGGTCGGATTGACACTCCCCCGGAACATGCGCCCGTCGTCGAGGCAGCGTTGCCGCAGGAAATTCCACATTCTCTGCCGCGCGCAAAGAAACGGAGCGTCTTCGATATACTGCTCCTGCTCGTGGAAATTGCCGCCGTCGCTGGGCTTGTATACATACTAGTCAGTGGCGTGAGCGTGTTGCAAGACCTCAATCGCCAGGTGTTGCAGGTAATTGAGCAACCAACTCTCACCGTCACGCCGCTCATCAGTGCAGTTGTTTTGCCTTCCGGGCACACACCACCAGATGAATCCGGGGTAACTCGCCCAAACGAGGCAGAAATACCTCAACATTTGCAACCCCTGGTGCAATCACTGACGAGTCTGCCAGTCCCCACTCTGGGCGCTTCCCAGGCGGTGCGTATTCAACTCCCCTCACTCGGTGTTGATGCCCCCATCGTGCAAGGTGACGGCTGGGAACAATTGAAAAAAGGAGTCGGGCAGCACCCCGGCACAGCAGATCCGGGTAGTACTGGAAACGTCGTCCTTTCAGCGCACAACGACATTTTCGGGGAAATTTTCCGTGATCTCGAACGCCTGAAACCTGGGGATGAAGTGATTTTGTTCACCAGCCAACGTACTTTTACATACATCGTTACGACCACGAAAATCACCGAACCAACGGATGTGGAAGTAATGAAACCAACCGGCAGCCCTATCGTTACGCTAATATCGTGCTTCCCGTATCGGGTGGATGATAAACGCATTGTGGTAACTGCCCGTCTGCAAAAAGAGAAATAAACGTGGCACACCGAACGATTTGTCTGGTGTGTTATATCATTTATAAATACTTATGAGGAGCAATTAATTAACATGAGTAAGAAAATCAAAAACCGCAAACCACATATCAGCCAGAGTACGCCAGGCATCCAAATGCCTTCCTCCGCAGAGACAATCGTTCAAACTGCGGCAGCCGCTCAACGTTCTGGCTACAACACTCCCCAGGCGTTTAATCCAGATTATTCAAACGTCATTAAAGACTTGAAACGCATTGGCGTCCTCGCCGGTACGTTCTTTGTCGTACTCGTCATTCTATCCTTCTTCCTGTAACCAGGGTGAATTGCCTTCGCGGGTTTTATCTAACCATGCGAAAACCGTGAACGGACTATGAATAAATACGAGCCTTCGTCAAAATCACCCTATTGGGGCTCAACCACAAAAATTGTGGTGGGGGTGGCTGTCGTCGCTGCAATAGGGGCGCTTGTATTTTACTTGCGCCCCATTATTGGGCCTCTCCTGCTGGCTTTCGTTTTGACATACCTGGTTTATCCCATTGTAGAAAGAGTACATCGCACCGCACATCTTCCCTGGGGTGTCAGTGTCAATATCGTCTATCTGTTGCTCATCATCTTTCTGATCGCATTCTTCGCCGCCAGCGGGGTTGCCCTCGTCCAACAAATCCAGAGTCTATTCAACATCATCAACACCTTTCTGAATGACCTGCCCAAAGTCATATCAGCTTTACCAGGCAATACTCTCAACATTGCTGGCTACAAGCTAAACCTCGACCACATGGACGCACAGTCTTTTAGCCAACAAATATTGGATAACGCCAGCCTGATGCTGGGACAGACAGGCTCTATGCTTGGCACTGTTGCTTCTCAGACGGCTTCATTTGTTGGTTGGTTGTTTTTCGTCCTGCTTGTTTCATATTTCATCCTCGTAGAAGCGCGCAACACCCCGCAAGAAGGAACCTCTCCCTCACTTGAATTCCCCGGTTATAACTACGATTTTTATCGGCTCAGCAAAGAACTGGCTCGCACCTGGAATGCCTTCCTCCGCGGACAGATCATCGTCGTCATTATTACCTTCCTGGTAACTTCTCTTTTATTTTCCGTTTTGGGTGTCAAGTACGCGCTTGCCCTCGGTCTGTTAGCCGGTTTAGGGCGTTTTGTACCTTACCTGGGACAATTCACGTACATGGTAATTACCGGTTTCGTTAGTTTCTTTCAACAAGAGAATTATTTTGGGCTAAATCAAGAGATGTACACCGTCCTTGTTCTCGATTGCGCCTTA
>CAZGDA010000151.1:0-3190 GCA_964524425.1 uncultured Anaerolineaceae bacterium
CCCCACCAGCACCCCTGCCCCATCCGCAACATCACAGCCAACTCGCCAGGATAAAGGACGCATTGAGCGCCACGAATTGCGCCATCCTCTCCTGAAATTACCTATGGAGATTCTCGTATACTTGCCGCCTGGCTACGACCAGCACAAACAGCAGCGTTATCCCGTCTTATACTTAATTCATGGGCAGAACTTCACCGAAGACCAATGGGATCGCCTGGGCGCAGACGAAACCGCCGACCGTTTGATTGCCGCCGGGGATATTCCGCCCTTCCTCATCGTCATGCCCCACGATAGATTGTGGACCTCACCCGAACAAAGCCCCTTCGGCACGGTCTTCCTGGAAAACCTCATCCCCTGGGTAGACGAGACCTTCCGCACGAAAAACCAACGCGCCTTTCGTGCCATAGGCGGGCTATCGCGCGGCGGCGCCTGGGCAGTCCACCTCGGCATTTCTGCCTGGGAATTGTTCGCCAGCATCGGCGTACACAGCGGCTTCTACTTCCGCGGCGAAGAATATCAAACCCGTCAATGGCTGCAAGCCATCCCCCCCGACGACATGCCGCGCATGTTCGTGGATATCGGTGATAGCGACCACCTGCGCCCGGCAAACGACGACCTGGAAGAAATGTTGCTAAAGCACAACATCCCTCACGAATGGTATCTCTTCCCCGGTCGCCACGAAGAAGCCTATTGGAGCAGTCACCTGGAAAAATACCTGCGTTGGTACACTGCTCAATGGTAAAACCAGCCTCGCTTACATGTGCTGGATAATTGCATCTCCAAATTCAGAGCACTTGACCTTCGTTGCCCCTTCCATCAAACGGTGGAAGTCGTACGTAACCGTCTTGGCGGCTATGGCGCCCTGCACGCCCTTCAGAATCAGGTCCGCCACTTCGTGCCAGCGCAAATAGCGGAACATCATCTCTCCCGAAAGAATCACCGATCTGGGATTAACCATGTCTTTATCCGCATATTTGGGAGCCGTGCCGTGCGTTGCTTCAAAAACGGCGTGTCCGCTCACGTAATTGATGTTGCCCCCCGGTCCAATGCCAATCCCGCCCACTTGCGCAGCCAATGCGTCGGAAAGGTAATCCCCATTCAGGTTCATCGTCGCCAGCACGTCAAACTCTTTGGCGCGTGTAATCGTCTGCTGAAAAACAATATCCGCGATCACGTCCTTAATCAACAACCGTCCGGCTTTCAGCGCCGCTTCCTGCTCGGCGTTGGCTGCCTCCTCCCCTTTATCCGCTAGCGTGCGTTCCCACTGCTGCCAGGTATACACCTGGTCGGCGAACTCCGCTTCTGCCAGCTCGTATCCCCAGTTGCGGAAAGCCCCCTCGGTGTACTTCATAATATTCCCCTTGTGCACCAACGTTACGCTGTGGCGTTTGTTTTCCAGCGCCCAGCGAATGGCTGCCCGCACCAGGCGAAACGTGCCTTCCTTTGACACGGGTTTGATGCCAATGCCAGCCGAATCGGGAAAGCGCATTTTGGCGTATTCCTGCGGGAACGCTTCTTTAAACAACTGCTTGAATCTTAGATTCTCAGGCGTGCCGTTTTCAAATTCAATGCCAGTGTAGATATCCTCTGTATTTTCGCGAAAGATGACCATGTTCACGTCCTGCGGGCGCTTCACCGGCGATGGCACCCCGGCAAAATATTGCACCGGACGCTGGCACACGTACAGGTCCAGGGTCTTGCGCAGCGCCACGTTTAGCGAGCGGATGCCGCCCCCAATCGGTGTGGTCAAAGGTCCTTTGATCCCCACCAGATATTCCCGAAAGGCGTCAACCGTCTCATCTGGCAGCCAGGAATTGGTCAGCTTATACGCCTTCTCACCTGCCAGCACTTCCATCCAATGGATACGTTTCTTGCCGCCATACGCCTTTTCCACCGCCGCGTCAAACACGCGTACAGAAGCACGCCAGATATCCCTCCCCGTGCCGTCCCCTTCAATAAACGGCAAAATCGGTTCGTCGGGCACAATCAATTTTCCATCCTCAACAGAAATCTTACCCCCACTCTGGGGAACCTGAATCGTTTTGTACGTCATATCTACTCCTCAACCAAGAATAACAAAGCACAATAATAACGGGTTTCTACTTAAAAACTACGCCAAATTATAGCACGATGTGGTTATAATATACCAGAACTAATTCATTAGGAGTCATTTATGCACATTCTCGTAACCAATGACGACGGCGTCAGCGCCCCCGGTTTAAGCGCCCTGGCGCAGGCAATGCGTCCCCTGGGAAAAGTAACCATCCTCGCCCCAGACCACAACTGGTCCGCTTCCGGGCACGTCAAAACCCTTCACCGTCCGTTGCGCGTATCCG
Organism: uncultured Anaerolineaceae bacterium; assembly: GCA_964524425.1. GTDB lineage: Bacteria > Chloroflexota > Anaerolineae > Anaerolineales > DRKV01 > JBAXBF01. The sequence continues at coordinate 2,337 of CAZGDA010000151.1, forward strand.
AGACAACCCTGGCAGATGGCAGCCCGGCATTGGCTAGCGACGGCGCACCTTCGGATTGTGTGGCTTTAGCCTTGCTGGGTCTGGTCAAAGAAAAAATAGACCTGGTCGTATCCGGCATCAATCCAAACGCCAACATCGGACACGACGTAACCTATAGCGGCACAGTAACCGCCGCGCTGGAAGCCGTCATTTGCGGTGTTCCAGGAATTGCATTCTCTCTGGACGCTCCTGAATACGCCCGCGCCAACCTGGACTTTCGCACTGCTTCCCTGGTCTGCCAGCGCGTCGTCTCCCAGGTGTTGGCGCGCGGTATAACTGCCACCACCTTGCTCAACGTCAACGTCCCTTACCTTGCCCTGGAAGAACTGAACGGCGTGATGATCACCCGCCAGGGCACACGCATCTATCGCAACGAGCTTGTCTTACGCACAGACCCGCACGGGCGTTCCTATTACTGGATCGGCGGAGAAGCTCCTACCGGCATCCCCGCAACAGGCACAGACATCGGCGCGCTGGCAAACGGCTACGTCTCGCTTACCCCCCTGCACCTCGACCTCACCGATTACACCACATTGCAAGAACTCCAACATTGGAATTTGCAACTATAGCCCCTTTACCACGTCACCAGCTATCCCCCGCCCACAACCAGTCCACCGTCTATATCATAAGATGGCTTCAGGCTGCACCTTCACCAATGTAGCCCCGACCACCGGTGGTCGGGGCTACATTGGCTGCCTTCGTCTCATCCACTTTCCCAGTGGGGGTTATCCTATCCCCATCCCATCTTCAGGAAAGCCGCTTATTCTGCACGCTGGGCACACAAGCACAACCAGGATATTTATCACTCCTTGCTG
>CAZGDA010000152.1:0-3155 GCA_964524425.1 uncultured Anaerolineaceae bacterium
CTCTGCGACTTCGCGTGGTTGATTCTGGTTCACGCGGAGAGGCGGAGATCGCGGAAGTTTCTCGTTTTCCTTTTGCCGGGGGCATCAACCCAGGCGGAACTGGGCGACGATTTCTTTCAGAGAGCGCACCATGCTCACCAGGGCGGCGGAGGAGTGGAAGATGTTGTTGTTTTGGATGCTCATTTCCTCGGTGCTGGCGGAAACCTGCTCGATGGCGGCGCTGTTTTGCTGGCTGATGCTGGCGATGTTTTCCATCCTTTCGGATACCTGAACGGAAGAGGCGCTCATTTCCTGCGCGGAGAGGACGTTTTTATCAATGATGACAGCCACGGCGTCTTGCCGTTTGACCATTTCGTCGTTTAAGGTAAACATTTCGCGGCTTCCCTGCAGGTTGGCTTCGGCAACGCTGGCGACTTCAGCCATGCGTTCGGATACGTTCTGGCTGACGAGCGCCATTTCGCGGGCAAGCTGACGGTTTGCATCGGCAATGCGCGAGGCTTTTTGCATGGTATCCATGAAGACGTCGCTCATCTGGCGCATGTGCTGTAAGGCGGTGTGGATGTCCTCGATGCTGGCGGTGGATTCGGTGGAGCCGCGCACGATGGTTTGGAATACCTGATGCGCCTGTCCGACGGCTGCGCCGGCGCTGGCTACGTCTGTGCTGGCTTGCTGCATGGCGAGGGAGGTTTGGTCTGCGCTGGATTTGACGCGGTTGAGGATCTCGCCGATTTCTCCGGCAGCGAAGGCGGATTTTTCTGCCAGACGGCGCACTTCGTCGGCAACGACGGCAAATCCTTTGCCGTGCTCTCCGGCGCGGGCGGCTTCTATGGCTGCGTTTAATGCCAGCAAGTTGGTCTGTTCGGCGATCTCTTCAATGGTGTTAAGGATTTCATCCACCTGGGTAACGCGCTGCCCCATTTCCGCCACCGAACGGGAAAGCTCTGTAACGGTGCGCTGCACGGCGTCCATTTCCTTGGCGGAGTGAACCACGACTTCGGAACCCTGCGTGGCAGCCTGTTCCCCCTCAACGATAACAGCCATGACGTGGTCTGCGGCGCGCTCCAGTTGAGCGGAAGCGTCGTTGAGTTTTCCCCCGGCTTCGGCGGCTTGCTGCAAGCCGGTCTCTTGCTCGATGGCGCTGTGTTGAATTTCTTGCACGGCTTTAATCAGGCGTTTCATCTCCTCGCGGTTGGATGATATGACCTGGCTCTGTTTCTCTGCGCCTTCTTGCAGGCGCTTGATCGAATCGGAGAGGAGCACGATGGTTTCGGACGCCTGGCTGACGGCGTCGCGCTGCTCTTGCGTCCCCTGGGATACGTCTTCCACGGCGTGGTTGAGTCTTTCCATGGCGATAACCGTCTGGGTGGTGCTTTCCGTTTGCTGGGTGATTCCCTGAGCCACTTGCAGAAGGGTGTTGGCGATTTGTCTTGGGGAATCGTTGGTTTGATTGGCTACTCCCACTAACTGCCCGGCGTAGGAGTTCAAATCGTCTGCGCTGGTGGATATGTTTTGCAAAATGGAGAGCAAGGTTTGCAGCATATCGTTGAAGGCGTTGCCCACGTTTTGCAACCCTTCGATGATGTGATTAAAGGCGAACGCCAATTGTCCCAGTTCATCTCTGGAGGAGTATTCCAGTACGGAGGCTTGCAGGGCGAAGGTGTGGGTCAGGTCGCCCTGTTTCACGGCTTGGATGTCCTGGTTCAGAGCGGAAAGATCGCGGCGGTTTATTTCCTCTACGGTGGCGGTGATTTTTTGCAGGGGATGAATCAAGACGCGTAACATGAATTGCCACATGACCAAGGCTATGAGGAGGAGGGTGAAAACTCCCACCAGAATGGCGATGTTTCGATAGCGAGCGATCTCGTTTAATACTTCGGTGCGCGGGATGCTTATTTCTATCAGTCCGACGATGTCGTCGGCGTAATCTTTGATGGGGGCGGAGTAAACCGCGTAGGGCAGGCTCTGGTAATCAAGGTAGGTGATTATGGAATGATCTGTGGAGATGACTTTTTGACGCTGGCTGTTTTCAATCTCGATCGGGGTTTCCATGGTGGAAGCGATGAGATTAAACTCCTGATTTTCGGATTTTGATTTTCCGGCTTCACTGAAGGCTTCTACTTTGGCTTTGGGTTCGTAAACGTAAACGCTCAGGTCTACGTTGTTGGCGTCCTTTATTTGTTGAAGGAAGGATTGCTGGAAATCGAGACCAATTTCAAACGTGCCAACGAACTCAGCTTTAGAAAAGACAGGCACCACACCGCGTATGCCGTACCCGCCTTTGCCTTTTTCCAGCCCGCTGACTGGCTGCTGGTCTTTGATTGCTTTCACGACGGTGAAACGAAAAGAAGACAGATCGTCGTAATATTTTTCCAGGTCGTGAAGGCGCAGCAGGGAAATTGCTGGCGGAGTGTGAAACTGCCCCTGCACGATGTTGTATTTCTCTTGCAAGGCGAGGTAGCCGGGCAGCAGCAAATCTATGAGCTTTTGTCGGTCGCGGGCGGCGAAAGCCTCTTGCACCTGGGGCAGCTCTGCAAAGGCGGTAGCCAGGGAGAGGGCGATTTTCTCCTCCTGCGCCAGTTTATCTTGAAAGGAAAGAAAAATAGACTGGAGGTAGTTCTCTTCCTGCGCCTGCAGGATCTGTCCCTGGGCGTAAATACTCAACGCTACCAACGCGGCAACAGTAAAGGATAAACCAAGAAGAACAACAATTAAGACCTTAAAGGTGAGACTAAAACTGCTTTTTCTGTTCATAAAACGACAATGGGTAACTTCGTAATAATGATTAACCTATACAAGATAAATTCAAGGCTGGGCAAAAACCAGCAACCAGGAACCCAAATAGCGTTCACTGCGGCTGGTTTCGCATTCTTCGGCGGTCAAATTGCGAATGGTTTCCGAGCTGCCTTGCAGATGGAGGGAATATTCGGTTTTGGGGGTCATGTTGAAATCGGCGTAGCCCATGCCGAGTTCAGGTTTTAAGCCGGTGGTGAACACGTCCCGTCCGCCTTCCCATTGGATGAGCGCCTGCACACCCGGAACGGGCGTGCCAGTTGAATCTACGACGTTGATTTGCAGCAAGGATTCTTTTAAAGACGGATCGCACACCAGTTTGCGCGAGTTGAGCACGTAGGTGGGCGGGGGTGTTTGCGTGGGGG
>CAZGDA010000153.1:0-2934 GCA_964524425.1 uncultured Anaerolineaceae bacterium
CCGCACGACTATGATAGGGCAAACCATTCCCGTCCGTTGCCCTAGCAACACGTAGAGAATGTGTCCTCCGTCTAGTTGTCCCGCCGGAATCAGGTTCAGCGCGGTAACCAGCAAACCCGCCCATCCTGCCCAGGCAACCGCGTGCAGGTGAACGTCCAAACCCCCAACAGGTAAAGGCTGACCGAAAAGATAATAACGCGCCCAGTAGAATAGTGGGGAAACATCGCCATAACTGGCAGGCGCTGGCAGCATCTTCCCAAACGCCAAATACTTCATCAGCAGATAAAGGATAGAATTCCCTTCCAGACTCAGCCCTTGACTTCCATCTAACGTCCCCGGTAACATCGTTACCTTGGAAAGCATCAGTCCAATCCACAACACCGGTATGGAAACTGCTAACCCTGCCAGAGGCCCAGTGATGCCTATATCTAAAAGCACTTTACGATTGCGCGGCGGTTCTTTTAAGCTGATGAACGCTCCCATGGTGCCAAACGGGCTTAACGGAAAAGGCAAATAATAAGGCAGAGATACACTCGTGTGATTCCGCCGCGCTGCCACGTAATGACCAAACTCATGCGCCAACAAAATTGCCAGCAACCCCACTGCAAACGGGATACCGCGCTCCAGGTGCGCTAACGTATACCGGATCACCTCCACGAGATTATCCGTAGCAGGTCCTTCGTAATCATACAGCGCGCCAGCAAACACCACGCTTGCTAATGTAATGACGAATAACCCCAGATTTATCCATGGGTTGGACGGTTTGGGACTCAATACGCCGTTAGCAATCAGGATGGTTTGCTGTCCATCTTCCACGCGGAACAGAGGCGTCATCCCCAGAGGAAAAAGCGCACGGGCAAGCGCCTCATACGCAGCTTCTGATTCCACACGCAATCGTCCATGATAACGAACGACATAATTTTGTTTTGCATCACCCCAGGTAACATCGTCAATGCTAAAAACTTTATCAACGAGGGGATAGATTTGATCTTCCTGTTTAACATCCTGGCTCATAAGCCTAAATTATACCTCATTAAGCTTCCATGAGTCTTTGTTCAAGGTCTCGCCCGTTAATTGACTTTTTGCTAATATGCGTTTATAATCTAGCCTGTTTCAGCTTTTAATGTTCCCGCCCATCCTTTGTCGAGCAAAGACACACAATTGAATACAAAGGACGGAGATATTTGCCAAGGAGGATATCACTTTCTAATGAAACTAAAAAAATATGGGCAAAAGCTATTTAATATTCTGCTCATTGCCTTGTTTCTCGTAACCCTTGTCCCCGCCCAAAGCAGTTGGGCAGCCGAATTGAACTCCCCCATCCAAGATGAAATAACCCCCACCGAACCCGTACCATCTGATACACCGACAGAGGATGCAACGGAAAGTCTCGTTACCAGCGAAGTCTCTCCCGAACCATCGCTTACCCCCACGGATACACCAGACGATACGCAGGAGACTGCCACGCCAACAACACCACCGGATGAAACGGATGCGCCTCTGCCTACAGAAACACCTGCGGCAGAGCCAACCACACTTCCCACAGACATACCTGCCAGCAATCCAGACGTCATCATCACAAAGGAAGCCAACGGCATGGAAACCATGGTTGTGCGGAATCAGGTCCCGGACCGCGGTGATTATTCCTCCTCTTCCCTGCGCATCGAACCACCCGACGCAGTATCCGGCAAACAAGAGAAAGCCAGCACGAACGCTGTTAACTTAATGTATTCCATCACATACCTTCCTGCCGGCGCCACCAGCGCCCAGGGCAACGTTTGTTTGGATTTTCCCAGCATCGCACAGACGCCCATTAACGCCGCGGCGGATATCTGGGTCGCTATCCTTAATCCTACCGTCCCGCTGTCCATTGAATTGTGTTGGACGAACATGGGAGCTGTTGGTACCATCCTGACCCAAACACAAATTAGCAAATATATTCGCAACATACCCGGCTATCCTGCAGAAGATTTTTGGTACCCGGTTGCCCTGGCAAATTCTATCGCCAAAACAGATCTGGGTGGAGACGTCGCCTCAGACATGAGCATTGACATAAACAGTTTCTTCTCAGGCAGTTACTACTATGGCACCGATTTGAGTGTCGGTGGCGGGCAATTTGATTTTGAAACCATGATTTTAAAAGGCATTGCGCGCGGAGTTGGTTTTAGCGGTTCGATGACCGTTTCCGCTGGAATTGGATCCTGGGGACGCGGCACCGGCTATCCTGATAGCTACGACCGCTTCACCAAAGACGGCTCAACCGCTGCCGATGACTTCATGATTAACACGACCACTTATCCCAATCCGTCAGCCGCACTCGGCACCGCATTAGTTACAGACAGCATCTACTTCAGCGGCACCAACACCAACGCTATTAACGCCAACACGCCGGCGCGTTTATACGCGCCCGCCGCCTGGGAAGAGGGTGCTAGCTACATCAGCCTGCGCGACGCCACTTATGATGGTGGCGTCAATGCTCTGATGACATCCTCACTCTCTGCCGGCGAAGCCGTGCACGACCCAGGCCCGCTCACCAAGGCAATTCTGCGCGACGTCGGCTGGACGTCCATTGTCAGCCCCCCCGCCGCCCCCACACCGCCTTACCCCAGTGGGTTAATCAACAGCATCAGCCCAACTTATACCTGGACGTCAGTTGAAAATGCCACGCGCTATTACCTGACCGTCTACGACGCAGCCTCTAACCCCATCGTCAAACAGTGGTTTACCTCCACAGAAGCCAGTTGCGACGCCGGACAAGCCGTTTGCCGCGCCACCCCCACCCTGCCTTTGACTCTGGCTGCCAGCACAAATTACACCTGGCGGGTGCGCCCCTGGAACAGCGGCGGCACAGGCCCGGCAAGCGTGGCTTTAGCCTTCTCTACCCCGGCAAGCCCTACGGTTCCCGTGTTGTCTGCACCAGCCAACGGCGCCACT
>CAZGDA010000154.1:0-2923 GCA_964524425.1 uncultured Anaerolineaceae bacterium
GATGAACATCCCGCTTACATTACCGCGATGATCGTTATGAGGATAGAGATTGATCCCGGATATATAAGCGGGATGTTCATCTTTGCGTGCGTGATCTTGATTGGTATGCTGGCGTGTTATTCTATTGAATATTACGCGCGGCGTGAATATTTGCTCGTGCATGTGTTGCGAAAGGAACAAGAAAAAATACGTACCATTAATTTGGAATTGGAAGAAAGAATTCAAGAACGCACAGCAGATTTGGTGAAGCTCAATGAAAACCTGAAGGAGCAGATAAGGGAACGTCTGAAAACCGAAGAGGCTCTCGAACAAAGCCAGTACAGCCTGGAAATGCGGGTTAATGAACGCACTGAAGAACTGGCGCGGGCAAATTATGATTTAAAACAGCAAGTAGAGGAACGGCAGCGGGCAGAGGCACGCTTGAGATATCTTGCCACGCACGATCCTTTGACGGATTTACCGAATCGTGCCTTGTTAGAGGACCGGCTGCAACATGCTGTAACACGCGCCAAACGCATGAATCAAATGGTGGCTATTTTGTTTTTAGACCTGGACGGGTTTAAGCCGGTTAATGACGCGTTTGGGCATAGATGTGGGGACATGGTGTTGCAGTCTTTGGCAAAACGTTTGACAATGGCGACGCGCGAAAGCGATACGATTGCGCGCATCGGCGGCGACGAGTTTGCTATTTTATTAGAAGGAATCTCGAAACCGGAGGATGTGATACCACTGGCGGAAAGAGTGTTGAGGGACGTGGCTCAACCATTTCCTGTCGTTTATAATGGCGGGCGGACAGAAGCGTTCATTACTGCAAGTATTGGCATCAGTTTATTTCCTCTACACGGTACCGAACCGCAAGCTTTGCTGCAAAACGCAGACGCGGCGATGTATAGCGCCAAGGAAAAGGGAAAAAATAAGTATGCCTATTACTCGATGGAAATTGGTAACCGGGTGATACGGCGGTTGGATTTAACCAACCAGTTACGCCACGCCATTGAGCGAGATGAATTTGTTTTGTATTACCAACCGCAGGTGAACGCCCTGACAGGTGACGTGTTGGGGATAGAGGCTTTGATCCGCTGGCAGCACCCGGAGGCGGGGATGGTATCCCCGGTGGAGTTCATTCCCCTGGCAGAGGAAAGCGGATTGATCATTCCCATTGGGGAGTGGGTGCTGCGCGAAGCGTGTGCACAAAACCGCCGCTGGCAAGAGGCGGGTCTTCCACCAGTGCGCATGGCGGTAAATATTTCCAGCCGTCAGTTTGAATACCAGAATTTAGTCGGTTTGGTGAGAGAAGTGCTAGAGGAAACGGGTTTAGACCCATCTTTTCTAGAATTAGAATTAACGGAAAATACCGTTTTCCAAAATACAGACGCAGCCCTGAATTGGCTGCTGGAGTTGAAGGCGCTGGGTGTACGATTGGCTCTGGATGATTTTGGTACAGGGTACTCCTCGTTGAATTACCTGGCGCGCTTTCCGTTTGACATTATTAAAATTGACCTGGCGTTTGTGCGCGCAGTAACAAAAGACCCGGGTGTTGTGGCAATTGTGGCAGGAATTATTACAATTGCGGACAGCTTGAACAAGGAAATAATTGTTGAAGGTGTGGACACGATCGAACAGTTAAATTTCTTCCAACGGCACGGGTGTCATAACGTTCAGGGTTGGTATTTTAGCCCAGCAGTGCCGGCAGAACATTTTAAGAAGTTATTGAGGGACGGCTTTCATAGCCGTGCGTGAGAAGCTGTGTGAAGGACGAGTAAGATGCTGACACCTGGGTTTCAATTCCATCAGGCAAATTTGCAAGACTTTCAAGATTGTCGGCGTCGGTTTTATTTACGATACGTGTTGCGATTAGCCTGGCCTTCCGTGGAAGCTGAACCAATTTTAGAACACGAGAGAAATATGTTGCGCGGGGCGCGCTTTCACCGCCTGGCACAACAACATTTCCTGGGTGTGCCAGAGGATTTGCTCGCGGCAAGCATTCGCGATGCGGAATTGCAGTCTTGGTGGGGCAATTTCCTGAATTTACGGAGCCAGATGGAGAGGGATGGGATTTGCCCACCACTGGCGCGCTTTTTCGCCGAAGTAACGCTGAGCACGCCGTTGGAAGGATTTCGCCTGGTTGCTAAGCTGGACTTGCTCGTCGTCGCACAAGAAGGTAGATTGACGATTTACGATTGGAAAACTTCCAGTCAGCCTGTTTCTGGCAGACGACGCAGCTGGCTGAAACAGCGCTGGCAGACACGGGTATACCCTTACGTGGTGAGTAACGCGGTGGGGAAATTGCTTCATTCTCGTGTATCCCCTGATCAAATTGAGATGATGTATTGGTTTGCCGCCTTTCCGGAGCAGCCGGAGCGATTTGCATACGATGTTACGCAACATCAAAGCGACGAGGAAGATTTGAAACGTTTGGCGGGGTTGATCAGCCGCCTGGAGGGAGAAGAAGATTTTCCGATGACAGCAGATGAGAAGCATTGCCGCTTTTGTATATATCGCTCTTTGTGTGAGCGCGGCGTGCGAGCGGCATATATGGGGGAGGAAGACGAGGCGGAGATGGAGGATGATTTTCAATCCAGATTTGATTTTACAGAGGCAGAGGAGATTGCAGCGCCTGGGTACTTTTGAGGTGGCTGAGGGGAATTCGTATGGCGAGGTGAAAGGATAAAGGCGAGGCATAACCGATGCTATCTTTTTTAGCTCTGCCATTGTTGAGATTGCTTCCCTCGCTGCGCTCGGTCGCAATGACGTGAGGTTGCTGCGCTAGCTCGCAATGCCGTGAGGGGCTGCGCTCAGTGGCGATGACGTGAGGGGCTGCGCTCGGTGGAAATGACGTGAGGTTGCTGCGCTCAGTGGCGATGACGTGAGGTTGCTGCGCTCAGTGGCGATGCCGTGAGGGGCTGCGTTCGATGGCGATGAC
>CAZGDA010000155.1:0-2815 GCA_964524425.1 uncultured Anaerolineaceae bacterium
CTCATTGCGCCTGCCATCCCCGCCACCATCATCGGGTTTTTGGGTCTTGCCCCGGATCCACTCATCCTGGGTATCCTTCTCATCATCAGTGGGCTTTCACCTGCCATCTTTCATGCTCCTGCCCCAGCTATGATCAGTAATATTTCCCCCAAGCAGCTTGGCAAAAGCATGAGTTGGTTCATGGCGGGCGGTGAATTGGGCTACACGTTTGGTCCTCTGCTCATCGTCTGGGCTGTTTCCACCTGGTCCCTGGAAGGGACATACCGCCTCATGTTCCTCGGTTGGGCTGCCTCTCTCGTTCTTTTCTGGCGCTTCCGCAGCTACAGTGTTAATAACCCTGCCGGAGAAGTCAAAGACCTTCCTCCCCGCCCAAAAACCCATTGGCGCAGACTCCTGCCCGTTTTTCTGCGCGTATTCCTTCCCGTCAGTGGCATCGTTCTGATGCGTAATTTTATGACTACCATGCTTGTCGTCTTTCTGCCCACTTACTTAAACCTGCGTGGCGCCCCATTCTGGTTAGGTGGAGCGTCCATCTCCATTATGGAAATATCCGGCGTGGGCGGTGTCTTACTCTCCGGTGTGCTCAGCGACCGCTTCGGACGCAAATTCATCCTGTCTGTCGCACTCGTTTCTTCATTTCTTGCTTTGCTGGTGTTTTTAAATGTCAGCGGCTGGCTTTACATACCCATGCTGGTTATTCTCGGTTTTGCCGCTCTTTCCGCCAACCCCATTCTTATGGCAATTGTACAGGAAAATTTTCCCCATCATCGTGCCGTTTCGAATGGAATTTACATGGCGCTTACCTTTTTACTGCAATCTGTTGCCACAATCTTTATCGGTATTCTGGGCGATCGCATAGGTTTAGACGGCGCCTTCTTCTGGTGCGCTGTCATTTCGTTGTTTGCCGTTCCACTGGTTTTTACCCTGCCCAAAGCAATCAACGACGAAGTAGAATAACTGCATCTTTTAGAGCTACGACATTTCTTGATGCAATATTCCCAACCTGGCTCTAACCTTTTCTCCGCTCAATTCGCGTATAGCGTCTCGGGCAATCCAGCGCGCTGCTTTTGAGTCTAGCTCCAGCATCTTCTGTGCTGTCTCCAACGCCAGCGCGTTTAAGTGTGCGTTACGCTTACCCACGTTACGCAGCGCCCAGTTCACCGCCTTCTTCGCAAAATTCCGCTCATCTCTGGCATGCCGCAACATCACTTCGAAAAATGGAACAAAGCGTTCATCCGGGGCGGCTTTGTCGTGAACAGCCATTGCCGCCATCATCACGAAGCCGGCGCGGCGCACAAATTCTTCCTCGCGCTCACTCCACTCAAACGCTTTCTGATACGCCCAGGCAGTGCGGTCAAACAAATCTGAACAAACCAGATCGCATACATCCCACGAGTCAAAATCCGCCACCCAACGCTCTAACTGCGCCTCTGTAACCTGTTTGGGATCGTCAATAAAACCAGCCAACAGGCGCGCTTCGTGAACCCCCGTATCCCATAACGCCAGCGCCAGGGTATGATCATTCTTGTATTGTTTCGCCATCTCGCGCAAGACCGGGATAGATAACCCGTGAGCACATTCCACGTTAATCCCAAACCGTGCCATACCCGCCAGCGCTTCATCATTGTGTAAAGCCTCAAAACGGTTGAGTATTTCTGCAACTTGTTGTTCCATATCTCACTGTTCCAATGCCGGAATACCTGGTTGTTGTCTGCGCCATTCCTCTGCTTGCGTGGTTGCCTCAAAAGCCGCTCCAATCTGTAGCAGTAACGCTTCAGCGAAATCTGCCCCCAGGAATTGGATTCCAATTGGCAGCCCTTCATTATCAAACCCGGCTGGTAGAGAAATCCCCGGTACGCCAGCGTGATTCGCTGCCACCGTTAACTGGTCAGCGTATTGCATTAGAACCGAGTCTCCATACACCGCCCCAATCGGAAAAGCAGTGGTAGGTGTAGTGGGTGTCAACAACGCCTGTAATCGGTACTTACCTTGTGGATCAAAGATTGCATCGAAATCCCTGCGGATGAGAGTGCGCACGCGCAGAGCGCGTTGGTAATACTGCTCACTATACTGCGCCGCGCTGACGTACATCCCCATTAATATACGCAGTTTGGGCTGCAAACCAAATCCCTGGGCGCGCGTCTTGCGATACATCTCCCGTAAATCGGCAGTCGCGCCTTGCGTGCGATATCCGTATTTCACGCCATCGTAACGGTGTAAATTTGAGGCAGCTTCCACGCGAGAAATGACAAAATAAGCCGGAATACCATAACGATTATGTGGCATAGGCACATCTTCGATAATTTCCGCTCCCATACGCGCCAACAACTCCGCGCTTCGCATCACCGCCTGTTGTATCTCCGCTGCAATCGCTCGTTCAACCAGTTTGCCCGTATCCTGGTCAAAAAACGTTATCCGAAAATAATCGGGGGAAAGTCCAATGCGTAGCCCGCGCACGCCCTCCTCTAAATTGGCTGTATAATCTGGTACCGGCAATGTAGCTGCCGTGTTATCATACCGGTCCTGCCCGGCAATCACGGTCAACGCCAGAGCAGCGTCTCTCACGTTGCGTGCCAACGGACCTGGGCAATCCAGCGAAGACCCAAACGCGATTAAGCCGTAGCGCGAAACACGTCCGTAAGTCGGCTTTACACCCACCACACCGCAAAAAGCGGCTGGTTGGCGGATAGAGCCAGCTGTGTCCGTTCCCAGGGAAAGCTGACCCTCCCCAGCAGCCGTAGCCGCCGCACTGCCGCCGGAAGACCCGCCCCCAACCCGCCCTACATTCCACGGGTTGCGCGGACAGGGTGGAAAA
>CAZGDA010000156.1:0-2788 GCA_964524425.1 uncultured Anaerolineaceae bacterium
CCATTTTTACTCATCGAACACGAAGCCGAGTGGGTGATGACCTGCCTGGGGCATCCCGCCCGCCCGCACACCTGCCGTGTTTTTCCGGTTGGAATGACAATGGATAACTGGGATGGGCATCATTCCGCCCAGGTAACTTACAACATGATGAGTTATTGCCCCGGCTTTGAAGCACCCACCCCGTCTGAGCAAACCATCAGCGCGTATACCCTCCCGCCCCCAAACCAAACCGTGCAGGATTGGGTGAACAAACAAATCCACAGACTACAATATCACGAGATATTATTTCACTTCTTCGAGGTAATGACGTTTTATTACGAAATGGATTGGCACCTGCCCACGCGCACAGACCCGCTGTACGGCAGTTTGAACCTCAAAGAATACGACGAACTGGCGCTGGAGTTTTATCACGTGCCCCCGCCTCCCGAAAGGGAAGAGCAAGACCATCACGCCATTATGCTGCGTCTGCGCGCCCTGCGCTACCAGGCAGAACGCATCATGCGTCAGGTGCGCCAGCGGGCGAAGCTGTCGTTGTTTTGACACCGCGCTGAAATCCCGCCACACCGCAGCATCTCGCCCGGCGTCATTGCGACCAAGCGCAGCGAGCCAGCCGCCTTGTGATGCAGCAATCCCGCAAGCTAAACCGAATGGAGATTGTTTCGGACTTCGTCCTCGCCATACCAAACATGCGCATAGGTTGGGTTGAGCGCCCCAGCGCTGCATGACCCTGTCATTACACAAGCGAATCCCAACCTTCATCTACATCTACACCTTTTTTGAAATCACCAAGAGCACCAGGGTATTTATCAATCCTTCGTGTTCGCCGTGCTTAACCTGCCCCTTCCCGCCATGCGGAGATGGCTTTGGGCAACCGGCGACGCGACTTCTTCTTCCCACCCGAAGTGTTAAAAATGGTAAAATTGGAGCGGGAATAAAGCATGGAATTTAAATCGCGCATTGACCTGACCGATATTATTGCCTACTTGACGATTGCCGCCGCCGGCGCAGGGGGTTTGTTGGGAATCCCGTCCACCTTTCAGCGCTGGATTGTATTCGGCATGCTGGTTGCGTTAGGCGTACTGCGCGCCCGTTTCTGGTTTACGGAATGGCATAAAAAAGAGACCGCGGCGTATATATATATGATCGTCAGCCTGGCGTTGATCGTCGTTTTATTGTTTTTTACTCCAAACTCGTTCTACGTTCCGATTATGTTTTTTGTGTGGAGTGTGGACGTGATGCTGCTGTTTCCCCTGCGCATTGCTGCCCTGTGGATTGCCGCCTTCAGCCTGGTCGTCGGCGTTTATTTTGTGCTGAGTTTTGGCTGGTTGGAGGGAATGCGCGTGCTCCTGCCTTATTCAACAGGCTATTTTTTCTTTGGCGTGTTTTCCAACTCGCTGGTGCGCGCCCAGGCTGCCCAGGCGCAAAGCCAGAAACTTCTCGAAGAATTACGCTCTGCCCACGAGCAATTGCAAGCCTACGCGGCGCGGGTGGAGACGCTCGCCGTATCGCAGGAACGCAACCGCATGGCGCGTGAGATGCACGATACCTTAGGACACCGCCTGACTGTGGCATCCGTACAACTGGAAGGCGCGCAACGCTTGCTGCGCGAAAACCCTGCCAAAGCCGCCGACATGCTCACTACGGTGCGCACCCAAATAAAGGAAGCGCTCAAAGACGTTCGTCAAACAGTATCAAAATTGCGCGAACCCCTGGAAGCAGAACTGCCCTTGCCGCAAGCGGTCAGACAGGCAGCTCTGTCATTTCAAGAAGCCACCGGCTTGTCTGTCCATTTAGACGTTGGCGTGCACGTTCCCGTTCTTTCCGCAGAGCAGCATCTGGCGATGTATCGCGCCGTCCAGGAAGCCCTGACGAATGTCCAGCGTCACGCCCAAGCCACCCAGGTTTGGCTTAGCCTTTTTATGCAGGCAGATGAGCTATGTTTGCACGTGCGCGACAACGGCGCCGGCTTAGCTGACGAGTCAGCCAACGCGCGGCGCGGCTTTGGGCTGCTGGGAATGAACGAGCGCGCCGTACAATTAGGTGGGCATTTCTCGATGGAGAACTGGCAGACGAGCGGCGGGCAAATTGGAGGCGCGTCGCTGACGTTTTGTCTGCCCGTTCCTCACAAGGAGGAAATTGGTTAAAAAATGGATGTTAAAGGAACTGAGAAAATTCGCATTCTCCTGGTGGATGACCAGCGTCTGATGCGCGAGGGTTTGCGCACGCTTTTGGAATTGGAAGACGACATGGAAATCGTCGCCGAAGCGGGAGACGGCGCAGCCGCGCTGGAAATTTACCCTTCCACGGCGGTGGACGTGGTGTTGATGGACGTGCGTATGCCCGTGATGGACGGCGTGGAGGCGACCCGCCAGCTTTGCACGCGTCATCCCGGGGCGCGCGTTATCATTTTAACCACATTTGACGACGACGAATACGTCTTCCAGGGGCTGCGCGCCGGTGCCCTGGGCTACCTGCTCAAGGACGTTTCAGGAGATACGCTGGCGGATGCAATTCGCAGCGTGGCGCAAGGCGGCGCGTTGATTGAGCCATCCATCGCGCGCAAAGTGTTGGCGGAGTTCTCTCGCCTGCCCTCCTCCCGCCCGCTGGATATGTCTTCTGCTGTGGACCTCTCTGAAAGAGAAGTGCAAATCTTGCGCCTTCTGGCGCAAGGGCAAACCAATCGTCAGATGGCAGAGACTCTATTTTTGGCAGAGGGCACGGTCAAAAATTACGTTACCGGCATTTTCCAAAAACTCAACGTGGACGACCGCACACAGGCAGCCCTTAA
>CAZGDA010000157.1:0-2661 GCA_964524425.1 uncultured Anaerolineaceae bacterium
AATGTTGTTTTTTGACGGCTAAAGCACTTTGCTCGCTGATTGCACAAAACTTACGCTAATTTACACAATATCCGTTATACCGCCCAACCGAATACAAGTGCCTTTTCGTTTTTCTATCGTGAGCCGGGCAATTACCTACTGGAAAATTGCCTGGCTCGTTGCGTTTTTACGGCCAAACCAAAAAGGAGGTGCATTTGATCAATGATGTTGTGCTAGAAGGCATTGTCGTGCGAGAACCGTGGAAGTTCATGGAAGACCTGTTCTTCCGAATGGCGGTTTTTCGTGACACGGATCTTCCCGCTAAGCCGCTCGATGCGGATCGGGATGCCGCCGATTACATCAACGTTCGGATTTGCGGCGGAGCGAGTGGGCTGATTACCATGCGGCGCGGAATGCGCCTGCGCATCCATGGCTTCTTCCAATCCAGGGATTATAAGGAAAACCTGGCTGAGATTGTGGAAAAAGCCCAAAAACGCAGCGGCGTCGAGATTACGGTAGACGTGAAAGATATGAAGCCGGAACAAGTCGCGATCGAGCGCAACTCGGTTGAGGTGGTTGCCCGCCGCCTGATCGTGCTCGACAAGAACGCCGAACGTAAAGAGAAGCCCGAACCTGTTTCTGCTTGAATTTGTTTGTCCGGTTACGCCTCCCCGTATGCAAATGATTTGACCAACTCTGATTAGCGCGGGCAAAGCGTAGCCATTTGTAACCACCAGCGAGTTCCCCTGCTCAGCTGGTGACCCTGGAGGATCACAAGTGTACCGCTCTTCACCGAAGAGCAGCTTGTGCATCCTCTTTTTTTGTTTAAGTCCGTTGGGTCTGCACTTTAATAAATAACCTCTTGCTCGTAAGGCGAAAGGTTCATATTCAACAAGGAGATTCAATTTAATCGTGGACGGGCGCAATCAACGCCCGTCCACAAAAACCGTTTCAGGGCATGTAATGCGAGACATTGACCATTCGTCGATTTCTGGCGTTACCTGCTCTGCGTTCTTTTCGAGCAGTAGTAAACGTGAGTTGTGTATTGGACTAGATCGTTCAACGAGAGCCATTTTATACAGGAGGATTATGAGCGATGGGTTACTTCCCCAAACCGGGGATTCCGATGCTGCGCAGTTAGAGCGTACCGAACGCGCAAAATCCGCGATTCGCGCCGGTCAATTTCACATCAGCCGGGCGGGACCGCAGCAGTGGACAGTAAAGAACGGCGAGAAGCTGCCTTATGCCGTTTCACTGCAAGGTGATACCTGGGTCTGCACGTGTATGGACTATCAACAGCGCGGGCCGCAGATTTTGTGCAAGCACATTGAGGGCGTCCGTCTCTCCGAGACGGCGCTAAACGAGGCTAATCAAAGTAATCACAAGGAGCACCAGATGGAACAACCCGAATTGAGCAATTTGTCTGAGCGGTTCACCCGCATCCTGTGGGAACTGCGCCAGCCGTTGGATATGTCCAGGGTCAAGCGCCGGCAAGCGCCTGGTTCGGGCAGTGTCCCATACCTGGAGGGCTATGACGTCATTGACCGCGCCAATGTAATCTTCGGATTTGCCTGGTCTTTTGACCTGGTCAGCGAACCGTTGATTGTCCGTTGGCATAAAAAAGTCCTTGCTTGGAACCAACAAGAGCGGCGCAAAGTTCCCATCACCGACGCGAACGGCAACTTTCAAACGGAAGAAGTCGGTCTGGTTTACATCACCGGGAAAGTCACCGTGGAACTGGAGGGCAAGTTGTACACCCATTCAGATCTCGGGCGCTGCATCTTCACCGGCGACACCCCGGAGGCGTTGGATATGGCACTGGCGGGCTCGGCCACGGACTGCTTGAAACGCTGCTTCCGGCAACTGGGCAGCCAGTTTGGCAATGACCTTTACGACAAGGAAATTGCCCAGAATGCGGGCGTGGAAACGTCTCGGGATGGCGGCTCAAACGCACCTGCTGCGGCGCAAGGCACTCATTCGCCGGCTGCATCGCAGGCCATTGCAAATACCAATGGCCGCAAGTATAGCGATGGGACCAGCGTCAATGGCAACACAAGCGAGCAGGAAGCCTACGACACCTACAAGAAAGCTACCGGTAGCGCGCCGGCCTCAAAGGACTCGCTGCGCTCCTGGATTGCATCGCAGCGGACCAACACCGTCGCTGCATAACCAACCCATTTTTCAGACAAAGGAGAATCGTATGTATCAAACCCTGATTCTGATAGGCAATCTCGGCAAAGAACCCGAGATGCGCTATACCCCCACCGGCCAGCCGGTGACCACCCTTTCCGTCGCCACCAACCGCCAGCACTCAAATAACGGCGGCCAACCGGTGAAGGAAACCACCTGGTTCCGCGCGACGGTTTGGGGGAAGCAGGCGGAAGCCTGCAACCAGTTCCTGCATAAGGGCAGCAAGGTGCTCATCGAGGGCCGGCTTACCCCGGATCCCGAGACCGGCGGCCCGCGCGTTTGGGAGAGCAACGGCAAGCACGGCGCTTCCTACGAGGTAACCGCCTCAACCGTGCGTTTCCTTTCCGGGCGCGAAGATGGCGAGGAAGGCGAAACTGTCGGCACTGCCGATAACGACATCGCGTTCTAGCTTCACAATCAACTGAATCGACATAGGTGGATCAAAGGGCATGCGCAAGGAGGCATGCCCTTTACTTTTTAACTCACAGGAGG
>CAZGDA010000158.1:0-2648 GCA_964524425.1 uncultured Anaerolineaceae bacterium
CGTGGGGTCTCACGGTGGCTTTTGCGGTCTGGGCGGCAGCTTCCATGTCTGGTGCGCATTATAACCCCTCGGTAACCATTGCGTTGGCGATCCGGCGCGGTTTTCCCTGGAAGCACGTCCCGTTTTATATTTTGTTCCAAATCCTGGGTGGTTTCCTGGGCGCGGTTGCGCTCTCTATCCAATTTGGTGGCTTGATCGCCGCTAAACTGGCTGCCCTGGGAGTGGTTCCCGGGCAAGCCGGAAGTCAGTTGGTTTCGATGATCTACACAACTTACGTGCCCAACCCAGGCATGGTAGGGATTGATCAGGCAACTGCGACGGCACTTGGCGTGGCGGAAGGTTGGAGCAAAGTATCCGTTTTGAACGGGGTTTTCTCTGAAGTGTTGGGAACAGCAATCCTGATGATCACCATCCTGATGTTGTTGGAAGCACGCAGTGTGAATAATCCTGCCGGGTGGTTTTTCCCGCTTGGTTTGGCGGTAGGTGTGTGTATGATCGTAGTGATCACAGCCCCCATCTCGATGACCTCTTTGAATGGCGCCCGCGATTTTGGTCCACGCCTGTGGGCTTTGGTGCAGGGTTACGGCGGCATCGCCTTTCCAGGTCCACGAGGGGAATGGTGGGTGGGAAGTATTGCCCCCATTGTTGGCGCCGTCATCGGTGCGTATTTCTTCGATTACGTCATGTTACCGTTCTATCCAAAATCTAAGTAGGAGAATATAAAATGGCTGACCCAAAAGTCGCAATTGTTGAAACCGGATCACTGAAAGGGAATGCAGAGTTCCTGCCCCCAATAAAAAAATACAAGCGCTATGCTGAAGACGTGGACGCCATTGAAGCAGCCGTCGCCAAAGCCATCGAACTAACTGTCGGCAGCGTGGATGCCATCGTGAAACCAGGACAGACAGTCCTGATTAAGCCCAACCTCGCCTTCAATGCTCCCCCGGAAAGCTACGCGGTGGTGGACCCGCGCACGGTGGAAGCCGTGACGCGTTTCTTCAAGAAACATTCCAAAGCTGGAAAGGTGCTGGTTGGGGATAACCCCTCGCTGGGTAAGCACGTTGGGCGCGCCAACATCGCTTTCAAGACCTCTGGCATGGAAGAAGCCGCCAAACTGGGTGGCGCAGACGAAGTGATTTACTTCGACGAGCAGCCAACCGTGGACGTACCTGTTCCCACTGGAAAGACCTTCAAGATGTACAAGGTTTTCAAACCTTTCCTGGATGCGGACGTAGTCATTAACCTGCCCAAGATGAAAGTGCACCTTGCCAAGACTATCACGCTTGGCATGGCAAACTGGCAGGGGATAGGTCCGAACTACCACCCAGCCGAGGGCGGTATGGATGGAAAAGGACTGCACATGTGGCAGCAAGGGCAACACCGGAATGACATTAGCGCCAAAGTGGTAGATGAATATCGCATCCGCAAAGCGGATTTGACCATCATTGACGGCGTGATAGCTATGGAAGGGCAGGGTCCTCATGCAGGTGACCCGGTGGAAATGAATCTAATCATCGCCGGAACGGACACGGTGGCGGTTGACGCGGTTACCGGCTGGGTGATGGGTTTTGAAACTGACGAGATCACTTGCGTACGCATGGCTTACACCGAAGGATTGGGAGAACGCCGTATGGATCACATCCAGCACGTGGGCGTGGACCCGCAGAAAGTGCGCAAATTTTTCCGACGCGCCAATCCCGACCCGGTTGGCATGTACCCTGGGTTAGACGTCTTTACGCAACAATCCTGCCCAGGCTGTTACATCAACATTCGCGGCGCGCTGGATTCGTTCGTGCTCAGCGGGATTGATTACAACACGTTCCGCTCTAAAGTTGGCGACTGCGTGTTTGTAACTGGTGGTCTGCCGGACTTTGACCCCGAATTTGCACGCGGCAAGACCTTGTTTGTCATCGGTGACTGCTGGGAATATTTCCCCACCGCCGACAACATCCGCCAAGCGATTAAAATCGCCAAGCAGGTCATCTACCGTCCTGGCTGCGCCCCGGTTTACATCTTCTCGCAGCTGAACGGCGACTTACAAGGCATGTACAACGCAGCCGTTGGCGCCTAGGACCTCGATTATCAAAGCGTGAAAATCGCGCACTAATTACACCTGGACAGCGCCGGTGTGGATTTTTTCACACCGACGCTGTCAACTATCCGATGACAATATGCTATTATTAATACATCAGTGTTTTATCAGGAGAGTAATTTGCAAGGGTACTGGCTAGACCTGGGGATGATGGGTTACGCGCCGGCTTTTGGCATCCAAGAGCAGATTCTGGCGCAGCGTATGCAAGGTGCTCTGGCACCTACGGTTATCGTTCAGGAGAATCCCCCTACTTTCACCATCGGGCGGTCCGGCAAGCGCAATAACGTGTTGGCTTCGGCTGCGGAATTACAGCAACGCGGCATAGAAGTTATCGAGGTGAATCGCGGCGGAGATGTAACCTATCACGGTCCGGGTCAACTCATCGCTTCGCCGTTGTTTTACCTGGGAGACGTGGGATTAAACGGAGTCGAATTTATGCACTGCATGGAGGACGTGCTGATGCGAGTGCTGGCAGCCTTTGGACTGGAAACTCACAGAGATGAGGAGTATCCCGGCGTTTGGCTGGGGGATGCAAAAATAGGGGCAGTCGGGATAG
>CAZGDA010000159.1:0-2543 GCA_964524425.1 uncultured Anaerolineaceae bacterium
TGGCTTTGACTGCCCACTTGAAATCTCCCTGCGCCAGCCCGGCAGAGTAGACGTAACGGCAGGCAGTGCCGTCGCAGGTGGGCGTTACCGGCGAGGAGAAGACCTTGACGTTGGCGACGGTGTAGATGTAGAGGTTATAGCCGGTGGCGCTCCCGACTTGCGACCAGCGGAAGGTGGGCGTGGCGGACCCCACTGCCCCGTTAGGGTATTGCGCCACGGGCGCGGGTGGGGCGCTCTCGGGAAGGGATTCATGTAAAGCAGGCGCACGCTGTGTTTGCAAGGGTTCGGGCGGTGGGGTTGGCTCGGCGGCGCGCCCGTTCTGTGCAACGGGGAGAGTTGTACTGACGAATAAAATAAGCAAGAGGAAGGCGCGTCCGGCGTTGCCTATCCAGCTTGCCCAAGACAAAGAAGCGATCCATTTTAGGAAAACACGCAACATAGCAAAATCTCCTTTCCTAGGAAATTTGTGATATTTGCAATGTTCTATGAAAGGTGTTGCAGGGGCTTAAACAAAACAAAGATACTTAGAGAAAAGTACCTAAAAAGATTATACGCTGTTTTGACGCGAATATCAATAGAAACGTTGACCGAACGGCAAAACTATGGCATAATCAAAACCGTATTTTTTAAAAGCTGTGATGGAGACGAGTAGGCTGCGATTGTCTGGCAGCGAACCTGGGTGGGTGTGAGCCAGGGCAGACGAGCAGAGCGAAAATCCCTCCGGAGCTGCAAGCCGAACGCTGCCAGCCTGGCAGCCAGTAAGCGCGCCGGATTCGCTGTCCGTTATCCCCAGCGCAGGGTTGTTTGACCCTGCCCAGAGGCGCCCGTCTCAGGACGGGAACCAGGGTGGTACCGCGGTATTTCAGCCGTCCCTGATTCAGGGACGGTTTTATTTTTTTTTGGAGGAATAATCATGCCTTTTCAACCTGTTGCGAGTAAAGTGGATTTTATTGCACAAGAGCAGGAAATATTAGATTTCTGGAAAGAAAACGCATCGTTTAAAAAGATGCGTCGTGTTCATCAGGGGCAGCCGCCCTGGTCCTTCATTGATGGACCCATCACAGCCAACAATCCCATGGGGGTACATCACGGCTGGGGGCGTACCTACAAAGACCTGTACAACCGCTTTTGGACGATGCGTGGACACGAACTGCGCTATCAAAACGGCTTCGACTGCCAGGGTTTGTGGGTCGAGGTGGAAGTGGAAAAAGAACTGGGGTTCAAGACCAAGCGCGACATTGAAGAATATGGACTGGCAAAATTCGTGCTCAAATGTAAAGAGCGCGTGCTGCGCTATGCGGCAGTGCAAACCGAGCAATCCATCCGTCTGGGCTACTGGATGGATTGGAACGACCCCGACGGGCTGCGCCTGCTGGCGAAGCAACTCGTGCAGGACCCCAGCCAGGTGGTTACTGTCGCAGGCGCCGAGGGAACTGTTACGGACACCGTCGAGCAAATCGTCGGGCAGTTGGGCTTAAAAGACCTGGGCGGCAGTTATTTCACGTTTTCCAACGAAAACAACTACATGATCTGGACTTTCTTAAAGAAGTGCTGGGAGAAGGGCTGGCTGTATCGCGGCGCAGACGTGATGCCCTGGTGCCCGCGCTGCTCCACCGCCATCAGCCAGCACGAAATCGTAACCGATGGATACGCCGAAGTGAGCCACCCCAGCGTTACCCTGCGCTTTCCGCTGCGCGGACGCAACAAGGAATCCCTGCTGGTGTGGACGACCACACCCTGGACCTTGACCAGCAACGTGGCTGCTGCCGTTGGGGCAGACCTGACCTACCTGAAGGTGAAGCAGGGCGACGAAATCTTTTACCTTTCTGAAGGCACGGCGCACATGCTCAAGGGCAGTTACGAGGTGTTGGCGCGGTTGCGCGGTGTTGAACTGGAAGGCTGGACGTACGACGGTCCTTTCGACGACCTGGAGGCGGCTCGCCAGCCCGGTGGTGTGACTCACCTGGCGGAGTTGATCCGCCACATCCAAGCCAGTGCCGCCGAAGCGCATCGCGTCATCCTGTGGGATGCTGTCGGTGAAGCGGAAGGTACCGGCATCGTGCACATTGCCCCTGGCTGCGGCGCGGAAGACTTCGTGCTGGGTAAGGAAAACGGCTTGCCCATGCTCGCACCGCTCACGGAAGACGGATATTTTGTGGAAAAATTCGGCTGGGTGACGGGGAAGCACGTCTCGGAGGTCGCCCAACCCATTTTTGACGATCTGAAACGCAAAGGGTTGCTCTATCAGGTGGAAAATTACACCCACCGTTACCCCAAATGCTGGCGCTGCGCCACCGACCTTGTGTTTCGCCTGGTGGACGAGTGGTTCATCTCCATGGGGGAGGTGTATGACAAACCGCGCGAGCAGTTGAGCGCCGAGGAGAAGGCGCGCAGCCTGCGTTATCAAATCATGGACGTGGTGGATAAAATCCGTTGGATTCCCGATTTCGGTTACGCCCGCGAGATGGACTGGCTGAAGAACATGCACGACTGGATGATCAGCAAGAAGCGTTATTGGGGGCTGGCGCTGCCGATCTGGATTT
>CAZGDA010000160.1:0-2507 GCA_964524425.1 uncultured Anaerolineaceae bacterium
TATCCCACCCGCCAGCGCGCCGCTATCCAGGATTTCAACTTGCACCTCCCGCCAGGAAAATGGTTAGCCATTGTTGGCGCCAGTGGCTCCGGCAAGTCCACTTTGCTTAATTTGCTGCTGCGCTTCTGGGAAATACAGCCAGGGGAGATATTGTTGGACGGCAAAGACCTGCGCACTTATTCTCAAACAGACGTGCGCCGCGTGATAGCAGCCCTCTCACAGCGCGTGGATTTATTCAACCTCAGCGTGCGCGAGAATTTGCTCCTCGCCAATCCGCGCGCCACACAGGCAGACGTCCAGCGCGCCGCTCAGGCTGCCTGCATCCACGATTTCATTCTCTCCCTCCCGCAAGGATACGACACCTGGATTGGGGAAGGTGGTTTGCGCCTCAGCGGCGGCGAACGCCAGCGTCTCGGCATTGCCCGCGCCCTCCTCAAAGACGCCCCAGTGTTGATCCTGGACGAGCCGACCGCTAATTTAGACTCCATCACCGAGCGCCAGACTCTGGCAGGCATCTTCTCAATGGCGCAAGGGAAATCACTGCTGCTCATCACCCATCGCCTGGTAGGGCTGGAACACATGCATGAAATTATCCTCCTGAAAGAGGGGCGCATCATCGAACGTGGCACCCACTCGGATTTGCTCACCCAACAGGGAACGTACTGGCGTATGTTTGAACTACAAAACCAGTCGCTGCTCGTTAGCTAAAACAGCCAGAGGAGCCACCCCTATCTAGGGCGGCTCCTCGACACAAAGGGGGTAGGATAAGAAAAGAGTAAAAAGAGTGGAAACCTGGTTGGAAAACCTCACCTGTCTAGGTGCGTTTTGCCTTCAAACGTCCTTCATCTTTGCGGATTTGCTGTAAGGCTTCCGTGTATGGCTTATTATAGGTACAACAACCCACATTTTGCTGACGGATAAGCAATTCGATGCAATTATCACACGCCGAACACCAGTTGACCTCATCGTCTTTCCCGGCGATTAATTTCCCCGGCAGCAACGGGTCAGCCAACGACTGCCTGCCCAAAGCTACCATATCCACCACGCCGTCGTGTATGTTTTTATTTCCCCAATACAACAAATTGTTCTCTTCACGTTTAACTGCCTGTAGGTTGTTCTTGCCGTCCCGGAAAATGGAGTACGCCGAACCAATTACCACCGTCTCCGGCTTGAGGTTGTCTCGCAGTGTTTTGGAGAAATAATGGTGTAAATAAGCGTAGTCGGGGATTTTACTGTCTGGCTGGGAAAGCGCCAATGTGATAGACGGGCTGCCCGCCGATTGGAGGATGTACGCCGCCCCGCGCTCCTCCAGCCCCTTCACCAGGGCGATCGATTCGGTCAGATCCATAATGGACGAATCCGGACCGGCGCTGCCGCAACCGCCGGGGAAGCCTTCCCACACGGATACTTTGGAACCGACGATGAAATTCGGATCGTTGACCTCTTTTACCACGCGCTCGATCAATTCAAAGGCAAAGCGGCTGCGGTTTTCCCAGGAGCCGCCATATTTCCACTTGCGGTCATTGTAGGGGCGTAAAATCTGCGAACCGAGATACCCATGACAAAGCTTCAAGTCAACACCATCCGCACCGACGGCGTGGCAGATTTTAGCCGCGTTGACAAAATCGTCTAATATCTTGTCCACGTCTTCCTCAGAGAGGATATCACCGCCAAAACCATGCAATGGTTTTACGCACACGCGCCGCGAAAACGCCGGGTGGCTCAATTCGCCCGCATGCGTCAACTGGAAGATAAACAGCGGTTTGTCGTTCACCTTGCGCAGTTCAGAAACGAATTTCGCCAACGCTTTTTCGTTGTGCGGCATAATGCTCAACTGCATCTCACGCCCTCTGTTCTCGTAAGTTACAGTAATGGCTTCCAGGTCTATTAACCCCGCTCCACCATTAAAAAGGTTGGTGTAGCGCGTGTACGTGCGTTCTGTCGGGTTGCCTTCTTTGTCAGAATCGCAACACTCCATGGCGTTGATGACGAAGCGGTTCGTTGCCGTTTTCTTGCCTATTTTAATCGGTGTAAACAATGCGTTTTCACTGGTCATAAGATGTTCCTCCTGGGAAAAAATGATTTGTTCGATTTTTATTCTGCAATCCTAGCCCATTCGTCAAATCATCTGCATGTTGTTTCACTATAAAAACAACCATGATTACAGATAAAAATTCGCCCGATACTTAATCATATTGTAAGAAACCGTTTTCATCTGTACAATACTGTAAAAATATGATTAAATTACCAGGGTAAACCTGGGGGTTTTCCCGCATATCAATAGGTAAGCTTTGTGCTTTCCCACAATAAACATGAGAGGTTTTCAACCTGGTGAAACATAAGAGGTGAATGCCATGAAAGAAAAATCGTCGTCTGATAATAAACCTGAAGAAATCCCGCCGCTGGGGCTGTATAACGCTATGAAGTGGGTGTTTACTCCCCAAATTCGTTTGACTCCTGACAGCGAAGGTAGCAGCAATGTGTTCGCCAGTGAAGTATTTCTAATG
>CAZGDA010000161.1:0-2479 GCA_964524425.1 uncultured Anaerolineaceae bacterium
TCCTTCCCTATACCTGAAAGTCTGCAATTAACTTCTTAAGCGCATGTGCCATCGAAGCCAGCGATTGCGCCGAGGCAGTGAGTTCCTCCACCTGGGCGTTCATTTCCTCCGTAGAAGCAGACACTTCTTCGGTTGCCGCGCTGTTTTCCTCGCTGATACTGGCTATGCTTTCAATCGTTTGCAGCAACACGGACGCCCCCGCCGACATCTCATACGTTGCTGCCGTATTCTCCTCAACCACGGCAGCGACTGTATCCATTGTGTTGGTTACCTGGCTGGAAAAGACGTTCATTTGCTGCGTCAATTCAACCGCCTGAGCCGCCTGTTGATTCATGTTTTCTATAGAGGAAAGAATCCCTTTCAGAACTTCGTTCGTCTTCACCGAATTTTGTACCCCTTCCTGAACTTGCTGCGTTCCGGCTTCCATAGCAGAAACAGCTTCAGTGGCGGTCGCCTGCACACGACGGATCAATTCGCCAATTTCCTTGGTAGCTACTGCCGATTTTTCCGCCAGCTTGCGCACTTCCTCCGCCACCACCGAGAATCCCTTGCCGTGTTCACCGGCGCGGGCTGCTTCGATAGCGGCGTTTAACGCCAACAGGTTGGTTTGCGAAGCGATGTCATCTATCGTATCAACGATCGTGCTGATCTGCGCCGAATGGCGTCCCATCTCGCGCACTTTCTCTGCCGCGGCGTCAATTTTCTCCTGCGTAACCTGAATACTGCTGACCGTCTCCTGCACCACTTTTGCGCTTTCCTGCACGGAATGTCTGACCGCGTCAGCTTCCTGCGAAACCATTTGTGAACTCTCGGTTACCTGGTGGATTGCGCCGTTTAACTGCCCAGTTGTCTCGGTGGCGCGTGCGACAGCCAGCGCCTGCTCTTGCGAACCGTGAGCCACGCTGTCAATCATCTTGGCGATTTCATCCACCGAAGCCGCCGTCTTACTGATGGAAGTTACCTGCTGGGAATTGCCCAATGCCACCTGTTGAATGGTCGTAGTGATCTGATTGGTTACCTGCCCTGCCTGCTCCGCCACTTGAGATAATTGTACCGACGCATCGCTGACGTGATTGGCGTTTTCAACTACCACCTGTATGGTCTGGCGCAGCATCGTTTGGGCTTGCGCAAAATTTTGCACCACCATCCCCATTTGCTCTGCCATTTCTTTGGTATATTGATCGCTCTGCGGCACAGGCTGAATGTCAAAAGCTAAATTCCCCTTAGAGAGATATTCAAAATAACCTGCCAACTGGTTAACGACTGTTTGTAAATAATTCATCTTCGCCACGCGCTCGGTTATATCCTGAACCACCTCGATGTGCCCTACCTTCTCACCGCGTGCGTTCTTTAAAGCCGCCGTGTCCACCTGAAAGTCGTGTTCAAGCCCCGGCTGGCGGAACGTCGAAGTTGGTTTTCCGCTACGCCACATAGCGATTCCACAGCGCTCGGTGTTGCAAATATCTGCGCCCCATTCGCAGCATTGTTTACCCACCACTTCTTCACGTTGGCGTCCCATCACCTGGGTCGCTGCCAGATTGATGTACGTCCAATTCATATCGTTATCCGTTACGGAAATGGGGAATGGGATGGAATCGAGCATGGAATCATACCAGTATATTTTCTCATCCACCGCGTTGACGTAGTGTGCCATTGCTTTGCCCAGTTCGTCGCTTTCTCCGACAAGGGGAATGTCGTTCTTTCGGCTACCAACCGCCACACCTTGCACAGCGCGGACTTTGTCCGCAAGATATTCCGTCAGGCGAAACACATTGCGGCTGATAATGCCCACTTCGTCTTGCCTGGCAGCCAAGGCATCTCGTTCCGTCTGTTCAAAATTGAGGGTAAAGTTCCCGTCAGCCAGGCTTCCCAGCGCGCTCGCCAGGGAAGAAAACGCTCCAAACGCATTCCTAGCCAAAGAGCCAACCACCAACGCCATCACCACCGTAAGGATGACAACTACGCCGCCAAGTTGCCAAAGAGCTGCCATCCCCACCGGATGAAGGAAAAACACATATCCAATTATTACTATCCCAGAGATGAGTTGCATGAGGACAACCCACAAAACAATTTTTGATCTCAACGGTGTGGAAGCGAGTGAATTTTCAGACATAAAAACCTCCATTCTGAAAAAAAACTTCTCACCCTACTACCATACGCGATGTTTGGAATCGCCAATCATTCGTACACCAATACGGTAAGAAAAGGGTAAAACCAATATTCAAATATTATAGCGTATTTTTCAAGACAAAGCAACAAGACAAGAACTTATCCACGTCTCAGTTTTGTTTGCAGATGTTTGCGTTATAATATAGACGAAATGAGGAATATACTAGCAGCTAGCTTGACGTTGCATAAAAAACTGGCAGCGAAAATGCAACGGATATTAAGAGGACAGGAGGCGTTTAAAATGATCAGGAGGTTCACCCGTTTAGGAAGTATCTGCGTTCTCAGCTTTATTTTCTCCGCGTGCATATCT
>CAZGDA010000162.1:0-2299 GCA_964524425.1 uncultured Anaerolineaceae bacterium
GGGTTATACAAATATAAAAACCAGCCAACAGACGTGTTTGAAGGATTTTTGATCGGTGTGGAGATAAGGAAATAGTAATAACCATCCCTATAATGAACAGTGCAAGCATACCTATTGCGCGTTGGTTGTATACAAGCACCGGATTTTGTAGCATATCCTCGATCTCTTTTTGTTTCCGTGTGATAACGCTAGCTCTATTTCCTAAACACAGTCCGAAACGACCCTATTTTACCACAGCCAGGTTTACTTGTAAAAAGCAGAGATATTGTATGGTATTCCACGACTACAATATCTCTGCTTTATGTAAAAAAGAATCTCTTTGTGCTTAATAGGTGCTATGTATTTATCGTAGGGTTGTTCCAATCAAGCAGGTTCCAGGAGTTGCTCCGGGGCAAGCTGGGTACCGGTTTGGCTAGGAGAGGTAATATCGGATGCGCGGTGTAATGATATTTCATTTTCCAGGACATCCACAATAATTGTGTCACCGTCTTTAAAATCTCCGGATAGTAAACCATCGGAAAGGGCATCTTCAATTTCTATCTGAATGACGCGGCGCAACGGACGAGCACCCATCTCCGAGTCGTAACCACGCTCTGCCAGCAGATTAATAGCTTCCTGGGTGGGTTGGAAGCGGATGTGGTGGTCTTTGAGGCGCTCGGACACTTTCTCAAGTTCTATCGAGACGATATTCTTGATGTCGTCTTTGTTAAGAGAACGGAAGATAATTACGCCATCCAGACGGTTAATAAATTCGGGGCGAAAGACACGTTTGAGTGCGTCGGTGAGTTTTTTGCGCATATCGCGATGGGCAACTTTTTCTTCTAAAACGTTATCGCGTTTCAGGGCGAATCCCAACGAGGATTGCTTGATCATATCTGCGCCGACGTTGGATGTCATAATGATGAGCGCATTCCGAAAGTCAACTTTACGCCCGCGTGCATCGCTCAAGTGCCCTTCCTCCATTATCTGAAGTAGCATATTGTGAACTTCGACGTGAGCTTTTTCGATTTCGTCAAAAACTACGATGCTATAAGGTTTACGCCGTATGGCTTCGGTGAGTTGCCCAGCGTCTTCATATCCTACGTAGCCTGGGGGTGCACCGACCAGACGGCTAGCAGTGTGGCGTTCCATAAACTCTGACATATCTAATTGAAGGAGAGCGTCTTCGCTGCCGAACATAACACGCGCCAGGGCTTTGGTCAGCTCGGTTTTACCCACACCCGTTGGTCCAAGGAAGATAAATGAGCCGATGGGGCGACGCGGATCTTTTAGTCCGGCGCGAGTACGCCGAATTGCTTTTGCAATGGTTTCGATGGCTTCATTTTGTCCAACGATGTGTTTATACATTTCATCTTCCATGTGCAACAAGCGTTGTGTCTCTTCCTGGGCAAGCTGATTGACCGGGATGCCAGTCCACATGGCGAGCAATTCAGCGATGTCGTTCTCTGTTACGATGGGGCTTTTCTCGCGGTCCCACCAGCCAGAGCGCAGTTGTTCCAGTTGTTCTTCTAATGTCTGTTGGCGATTTAATAAGTCTTTTTCTACTTCCTCGCTGCCGTTTTCAGTAGCCAGGCTGTGTTTTGAACGAATATCGCGCAATTGGCTCATTATGGCTTTGGCGGTTTGGGCAGCGTCACTCTTATACATGCGAACTCTGGAAGACGATTCGTCAATCAGGTCTATGGCTTTATCTGGCAAGAAGCGTTCGGTGATATAACGAGAGGAGAGCCGCGCAGCAGCTTCCAGGGCTTCATCAGAGATGGTGAGGCGGTGATGTTCTTCGTAAGCCGGGCGGATGCCGCGCAAGATGGCGATTGTCTCATCTACGCTGGGTTCTTCAACCATTATGGGTTGGAAGCGTCTTTCGAGGGCGGCGTCGCTTTCGATGTGTTTACGGTATTCTTCCAGGGTAGTAGCGCCAATGACCTGAAATTCGCCGCGTGAAAGAGCGGGTTTGAGGATGTTGGCTGCATCTACGGAGGAACCGGCTGCGCCGGCGCCAACCAGCATGTGCACTTCGTCTATAAACAGGATAGATCCAGAGGCTTTGATTTCATCAATTACCCGCTTAAGGCGCTCTTCAAACTGGCCGCGGTACATTGTCCCGGCTACCAGGCTGCCAACGTCCAATTGTAAAAGACGTTTATTCAGCAGGGGAGCAGGAACGTCAGCTTCAATAATGCGCTGGGCTAAGCCTTCAACAATAGCAGTTTTTCCAACGCCGGGTTCCCCGATGAGGGCGGGATTATTCTTGTTTCGCCGAGCTAAAATCTGAATGACGCGCTCGATTTCCATCTGC
>CAZGDA010000163.1:0-2295 GCA_964524425.1 uncultured Anaerolineaceae bacterium
CCGCCACGCAGCCCGCGGTACTGCCCCGAAGCGGGTCCCGCCGGGTTCTTCTTGTCCGCACTGTCGTATTCCCCGTACCAGTCGTTCACCCATTCCCAGACGTTGCCCGCCATGTCCAGCGCCCCGTACGGGCTGGCACCCGCCGGGGTACTGCCCACCGGCGCTGTGTCTCCTTTACATCCTGAATAATTCGCCAGTTCGCAGGTCGCCTCTGCCTCTCCCCACGGGTATTTCCTCCCCTCCATGCCGCGCGCTGCCTTCTCCCACTCTGCCTCGCTCGGCAGCCGCCCGCCCGCCCATTCACAGTACCTGCGCGCCTGCTCCCAATCCACGCACACCACCGGGTGGTCCTCGTATTCCTCTTTGCCATAATAATTACAATCCGGCTTCGTGCATTTGCCGCTCTGCACACATTTGGCGTACTGGGCGTTGCTTACCTCCGTCTTGTAGATGCGGTAGGCGTCCAGATACACCGTGTGCAGTGGTTTTTCGTCGCTTTCCCCGTCCTCCGACCCCATCGTAAACTCCCCGGCTGGCACCAGCACCGTCTCTGCCCCGTCTTTGGCGTTCACCTCTACCCCTGCGCCTGCGTTCGCCGTAGAATTCTCCTGCGTTGGGAGCGCTGCAGCACTTTGCGTCTGCGCAATTTGCGCCTGCGCAATTTGCGCCTGAACTGTAGCTGGGATATCTACGCTTACGGCAGCTGTTTGGGTCAGTCCTCGATTGATATCTTGCTGCTCCTGGGTTTGTTTTCCGGCTGGGTCAATAATTCCGGCAAGATTCTCCCTTTGTACGAAAGTCACCAATGCACAAATGACCACGAGGAACAGCACCAGCAACACCGAAGCCGCCCACACCCAGCCCGCCGGACGCGTCTCTTCCCGCCGCCGCTCTGGCGCAGCTCTCTCCTTTTCCCTGGTCCCAGGCAGGTTTGCCAATCCCGCCTGCGGCGCGCCTGCTCCCCCCCATTCCGGCTGGTATGCCTGCTTTCCAACCTGCGGCGCAGTTTCTATCTCCGCCGTGCTCTCATCTACTGCCGCCCTATCCGCCTGTTTCTCCGCCGCCAGCCCTTCCAACGCCTGCACTAATTCTCCCATGCTGGCGTAGCGGTGCTGCGCCTCCTTCGCCAGCGCTTTGTAGATCACCCGCTCTGCTTCCTCCGCCACGTCCGGCGCATACTCGCGCGGGCGCGGCAAAGGCTCCGTGGCTTGCTTAATCACGATCGCCGCAGGCGTGTCCGCTGTGTACGGCTTGCGCCCCGTTACCAATTCGTAATACACCACTCCCAGGGCATACACATCCGTCTGCGCCGTTACCTCGTTGCGCCATTGCTCCGGCGCCATGTACTCCGGCGTCCCAACCCCAACTCCCGTGCCCGTCAGCGTGTGCGATTCCTCCACGTCCAATATCTTGGCAATCCCAAAATCCGACAGCGTCGGCTCGCCCGTTTTGGATACCAAAATATTGGCAGGCTTCACGTCGCGGTGGATCAGATTTTTATCGTGGGCGTACGCCAGGGCGCGCCCCACCGGCAGCAGCAAGCGCGCCGCCTCCTTATATCCCAGGCGCTTGCCCCCAGCCAGCCTGCCCTTCAGCGTCCCGCCTTCCAGGTATTCCATCACCAGGTATGGCGCTCCCTCGTGCTCCCCATAATCGTGCACCTTGACGATGTTCGGGTGCGAAAGGCGCGCCAAAGCCTTCGCCTCCCTTTCAAAGCGTTTCAACATCTTCTCGTGATAGGCTGCCCCGATCACGTCCTTGCGGATGAACTTCACTGCCACGGCGCGTTCCAGGCGCGTGTCCCACGCCTTGTACACCACCGCCATGCCTCCCTCGCCCAGCCGCTCCACCAGATGATACCTGCCGATCTCCATGCCTGTCAGGTCTGTCATTGCCGCTCCTCGCTGATTTTCTTCTTTATTTTGGGTACTACAATATCCATTATATCGCAAATCAAGCCAACCCGCCAACACCGCACCGCAGTTTTGTTCTTAACCCCCAGCGCGCAGGTTGTGGTTGCGCGCCGCGACATTCCCTCTTTTCTGCCAGAACGAGGAGACGAATAAAGGAGCGTTAAGAACGAAAGACACCTGGCGTGTTTCTTGCATACATAAAAGAGAGCCTTTTTACGTCGTTAACGCGCCAGGTGG
The DNA here is from genome assembly GCA_964524425.1 of uncultured Anaerolineaceae bacterium. Lineage (GTDB taxonomy): Bacteria > Chloroflexota > Anaerolineae > Anaerolineales > DRKV01 > JBAXBF01. Next base: position 2,151 of record CAZGDA010000163.1, read on the forward strand.
GTAAAACGACGCACACCACATTGCCGCAATGGAGATGGAAAACATGGGCTTTCACGCCAGGCTGGGGAAAGGTTTGTGTATCTTGATCATAGCAGCCCTGTCAGCAGGCATTCTGGGCGCGCCGGTGGGACGCGCCGCAACACCC
>CAZGDA010000164.1:0-2222 GCA_964524425.1 uncultured Anaerolineaceae bacterium
GGGCGGGGGCGAATGCGCGCGCAGGGCGCGCGGGTTGTACTGGGGTGCCGGGGGGGCGGGGTTGTTTCCTGTTCCGTTAGAACCGTTCGGGCGGCGTGGCGCAGCAGCAGGATTGGCTGCCGCGTTTGGCTGGACGGCGGCGTTCGCCGGTACACCGGCGTGGTTGGGGGAAGCCATGCGCTGCCCAGAGGAGGTAAAGGTAAACATGCGGTTGCCGGAAACCGAAAACGTGCCGATGATGAGCACGCGAATCATCAACACCAGGGCTGCCACGAAAACGGGCACAATCGTCAACAGGGTACTGCGGTCCACCACGTCGTTGCCGAGCGTCTCGTGGTTTAGAATGGCAAGCGAGACGCCCCACCAGGTCAACATGGCGTTCATGCTGGCGCCCAAGAACCAGGCGCCAAACAGGTACCAGGCAGCGTGGTTGTCTTCCGATTTGACGCCGGGGGTGAAAAGGCGGGCGACGCCGGCAAAATCTATGCCGCAAAAGGCAAACGCCAGAATGGTTGACCAGGGGATGCCTAGGAAGCGCAAATCTCCGAGCAGGTCGGAAAAGGCGAACATGGTCGTACTGAAATTGAATATCTCAAACGCGATCAGCGCGGCGGTGATGATGGCGCCGAAGATGAAAACCCGCTGCGCGCCAAGGCGATACAAGGGGGACGGTAGACTGAGGTTCATGGGTAAATCTCCTTTTATGAGCGAAAATAGAACAAATGTTTTATTGCTTTAATTTAGAACATAAGAGCGATTTTGTCAAGGGGTTTACCACGAATTAAGATTAGAGTTTCCCTTTTGGGGGACGGGGTTTTTGGCGCGTCTGCCGGTTTTCCGTGCGCCTTCACGCATTTTCCGTACGCCCGCACGCTACAGGTGTGCGCCTTCACGCCGGTTTTCCGTGCGCCCGCACGCCGGTTTTCCGTGCGTTTGCGGCGTTTAAGGGGAATCATCCTGTACGGCTTGCTGCACTGTCTGCGCGTTTTCAAACAAGAGCATCGGGTCAAAATGCTCGAAGGTGCCGCTGGTGCGCCAGTAGAAATAATTCTGCTTCTCTTCTTCGGTAACGCCAATCTGCGTTGAGGCGGTAAGGTCATACGCCAGCACCGCAAAATTTGCGTTTGGGGGTCCCCAGCGCGTTTCCAGGTGCAGGTGTGGGTTGCCGGATGCGCCCGTCTCTCCTACCCTGCCGAGGAACTGCCCGCAGCGTATTTGATATTGCGGGTCAACCGCTGGGGCGTTATCCATGTGGGCGTAGAGGTGGTAAAGCGAACGGGCAGGTGTGATCTGCAGTGCTGCGGCGGCTGCCGCAGGCAGGTCTTGCGGGCGCGTCTCAAGCAGGACCATGTTGCCGTAGGGCGGGCGGTCAAACACCACGCTCGCCACCCTGCCGGGCAAAATGGCGTGCACTTCCGCTTTATAGATCTGGTTGCCTTCCCCGTTGGTGAAGAAGGCAAAATCCACCCCCTGGTGGCGGGCGTCCGAACCCGGCGGCGGGGGATGGTAGGGGTCAGAGATGATCGCTTTCAAGCCGGCGATGGAGACGTCTCCGATGGGGGAGCAGAGAACCTGCGCCGCGGGTCTGGCGCCAGCTGGCAGAGCCGTCGGCGCGATCATCCCTTCCAGGGTTGGCGTTGGCAGTTGCTGCGTGGCGGGTGCGTCTTGTGGGGCAGGCGATGTAGGGCTGGCAGCGGAAGGCGGTACCGTCTGTGCAGTTACCGGCGTTGGCGCGGGGATATCAGGCGTATAATAGCGCAGCACGACAGCCCCAGCCCACAGCAGAACGCCAATCTGTGTCAACAGAACTGCGCCTTTAAAGATAGATAGGAAAGGAGAGGATGAGCGTCTCACGGTTATTGCCGCCAAAAATTGTACCACAAAAGGAAGCATAAAAAGATAGAGACGTCATGTGCGCGTCTCTATCTTTTGGTTCCTTTTTTTTGTTCTCGTTAATCTATTCAGGTGCGATTTTCCGGGTATCCTTCTTCTATAGGCAAAGAAGGGTCGCGTGACCAGTCGTTCCAGGCGCTGAAATAACTGCGCACGTTCAGAATCCCTGCCAGCTTGAAAGCCAGCAACATATTGGAGGTACGCGCGCCCTTGAAACAATACAGGTACACCTCACTCTGCGGCGTGATGCCCACTTCAGCGGCGACTTCAAGGATCTCTGACGCAGACCTGAAATAGGCAAAGCCCTTGACGATGTCCATGGTGCGATA
>CAZGDA010000165.1:0-2181 GCA_964524425.1 uncultured Anaerolineaceae bacterium
TACCTCTGGCAGTTCAACGCCACGCCACCAGTAAATTAAAGAGCGCGCAGGATCTGTTTCGCATTACTACCCTGGGTTTTCGAGGCGAGGCTTTGGCTTCTATTGGCTCGGTAGCGCGCCTGGCAATGACCACGCGTGTGGAAGGGATGCAAAATGGGGCACGTATATTTGTGGAAGGCGGCAAGGTTGGAACTGTGGAGATTTGCAGTGCAGCCGAGGGAACCCTGGTTCGGGTAGAAGACCTGTTTTACAATGTTCCGGCGCGGCGGAAATTTTTAAAAAAAGAAAACACGGAGAGGCGTCAAATTGACAGCCTGGTAGCTCATTACGCGCTGGCATACTCGCAAGTTCGTTTTCGCCTGATGCAGGAAGGACGCGTTTCTTTGCAAACGAATGGTAGCGGAAACAGCCGCGAAGCGCTTGCGACGTTTTACGATAATGAAACTGCTCGCCAGATGTTGGAAGTAATCTTTGAAGAAGATGAGGTGCGCGTAACGGGTTTTATCAGTCCGTTGGCGCTCACACGTACCAATCGCAGTGGTATTACATTTTTTGTTAATCACCGCCCGGTGCAAGATACAGCTTTAGCAGCGGCTTTAATCCAGGCGTATCATACGTACTTAATGGTGGGGCGATACCCTCTGGCTGCGCTGTTCATCGAACTAGATGCTGAGGCAATAGACGTTAATGTACACCCAACGAAGGCTGAAGTGCGTTTTCGGGAGCGCGAGCGCATTTTTAGTTGTGTGCAGCGCGCAATACGTTTGGCGTTATTGAGTTACACACCTGTGCCGCGCGCGGATATCAGCGGCACGGTAGGGGTGTGGGGCTGGCGGCAGAAAGAGATGGATCCGGCGTGGGAAATGGTAAAAAACTACCCGTCAGAGAATGTGCCAGATGATGAAGTGGTAAATAGAAAAGCAGGCACGCCAGGTATGCCAACAGAACAAACTCAGCGGTGGGCGTCAGAGGCAGGATCTGTAACACCACCCGCGCAAGCGGTGCTGCCAGGGGGAATGAACCTTTTACGTCTGGTTGGTCAGGTAGCATTGACGTACATTATTGCTGAAGGACCGGACGGTTTATATTTGATTGACCAGCACGCAGCCCACGAACGTGTCTTATTCGAACGGTACATGGGGCAGCTTCGGGAGAATATCCCCACACAAGCACTGCTTGAATCTGCATCAGTCGAGCTATCTGCTGCGGAGGCGCGTCTTTTGGAGGAACAGTTACCGGTTCTACGACGGCTAGGGTTTGACGTAGAGCCGTTTGGCAGGCACACCTTTCTGGTGCGCGCTGTGCCGGTGATTTTAGGAGAAATGGGCGCTGACGCTGCTTTGCGCACATTGGTAAAAGAATTCGAGGAAGACGAAACACCGTTGCAAAATGAGTTGGAAGCACGCCTGGCGGCGCGCATCTGTAAACGGGCGGCGATAAAAGGGGGAATGGTGATGTCAAGTGAAGAGCAGCGAAAATTATTGTGCGATCTGGAAGCGTGCCAGTCTCCACGCACCTGCCCGCACGGTAGACCAACAATGATCCATCTATCCGTGGATTTGTTAGAGCGCCAATTTGGCAGGCGCGGTGCGCTTTGAGGTTCTTTATGGGGAAAGTCCGTAAATAATCAGGTCTGAAAAGCTGACAGAAAATAGTTTTTCCTGGGTGGAACGAGCATACACTCCCACTTTGCCCTGGGAGACAGCCGGATCGCGGGCGCTGAACTGATACTGGTCGTTGAGGAAAAAACGCATCTCTTTGTCTAGCAGCCAGATTCCAATGCGGGTGATACCAGGCGCGCCAAGAGGTACGCCTCCGCTGGGTATCCAGGGTTGAGGAAAGGAGGTAACACCATCGGCAAGGCGGGCAAGCTGCATTTTCCCATCACAGGCAAGAGCAAAACGATACATTTTAACGTTGGAATTGGCGCGGAAGATCACGCCGTATTCATCACCATTACCACACAGGTTCGTGCGGGTTGTGATCTCAATGTAAGCATGCGCGGGAACAGTTTGGGAATAAAAACTAACCAGGCGCACTTTGGGTTGATTGAGGGCGATGGTCAGTTGGTTGTTTTCGATTGCGATACTGCCCGTATCAGTCTTAACCAATGCGCTCCAGTTTTGATTTTGGGTGAAATCGTCTTGAAAAAGAATTTCACCCAGCCCGGTGCGCATGGCA
>CAZGDA010000166.1:0-2175 GCA_964524425.1 uncultured Anaerolineaceae bacterium
AAAACATTTGGAAGTACGCAAGTACAAGGTGAAAACTGGCGAGCAGTTGGAATTTCCCTATTGGATCTTCCCCAGGTGGACCAGGATTTGAGGGAATGGAGCAATGGCAAGGATGAGGAAGGGGAAATTCCGTTTTAATTCCTGCTCTTTGAAATCTATCCGCTTCGATAAACGCGCTCATTGGTAATAACGCGTTCATCGAAGCATTAACGTGAAACTTTATTCCGTAGCTACCGGCCGGAACCGGCAGCCTGGCTTCGGTTTTGCAAGCATGGTCCAACTCAGGCGCTCAACAACCCCCCACCAAATCCCCGGGACTTCTTCCCAGGAGGCATTTTCGACTCCCTTGGGAATATCCGGATCCGGTGCGGTCACTTTTGCCAGGAAGCCTTCGGGATGGATTGCCACATCCGTATACACGACCGAGTAGACCGGGCCAATCACAGCCAATGAAAGAAACATTCCCCAACCACAGCGGGATGGTTCCACGACTTTTGCAGCATCCATGCGATCGGAAATAAATTCCCAATACGTCATTCCCTTTGGTACTTGCGGAACCTGCATAGGCTGGCTGCCCATCATAGCAATAAATAGCAGGGGAATGCAAATCACCGCGATGAGCAGGATGTTCATTGTTTTGCTAATGAGTTGAATTCCAAGAAACAGCAGTCTCATTCGTTTTCCCTTTTGTCTTGTCCTACTTTGTAGGCATCCTCCGGGTCGCCCCGATCTTTCATTAACCGACCGAAGCGTACTTCTTCCCGGTACATACGGTCTATAGCGACCTCGATGACTTCACCTTCGCTTCGACCCATCTCGCCGGCCAGTTCCCTTAATTGACGGTTCCCCTCCAGGCTCAATCGAAAGGACCGTACAGGTTTCCTCGCAGCGTTTGTTTTTGGCATTTCGCGCCTCCATTATTATTATGTGCTTAATGTATTACAAGTGTAATACTTTGTCAATGGGTTTCTGTCCGGAATCGCTGGATTTTTCGAATCTCACACACAATGCTATAATGGCATTGTAACACCGATAGCCAATTCCGGTCGCATCTAACGTCAGATATTCCCTATTCGAGAAAGCGGCCACCTGCAGTTCTGCCTGCGCAGTAACTGTACGTGGTCGTTTTTATTTTTCTAAGAGGTCAATTTGCGCGATTTCACGATTTCCAAAAAGTCTCTGCTCGTGCTCTTTAGCCTGATTGGGCTGATTGTCGTAGCGGTATTTGCTTTTCAAAATGCCGGCACCCTTTTCCCTCAACCAACACCGACTGTTTCACCGCAGGAGCATGAGGCTTCCACGGCAGTAGTGGCTGGCGTAGAGGCCTTTTTTCAGGTGGATTACCGTGAAGGAATGGATGCCTGGCTAGAACGTTTTTGTTCAGTCAGCTCAGACGCCGGCTGCCAGTTTGCCAAAGCTGGAGCCAAGGGGCTGTGGAAGCGTTACGAAGCTGTGCAGACAGTTACATCAGCCAAGGCAACGCCACGAGCTTTGATCCGCGAAACCAGCGACGAGCAGATCTGGCAGGTATCTATTCAGCTTTCGAAACCTCTACCTGGCAGTGAGAAAACTGAGGAAGAAGCTTACGTGATTGCTGTCCAGGAGAATGGCACATGGAAGTTCGACCGTTTTTTGATGGAACAAGAGATTGAAGCAATCCAATTGCCGACAAGCCAGGAGAAATAACTTGAACCTGCTCAAACGATCCTTCCTACTGTTCATCGCTCTGATCCTGGCATTCAGTTCTGTCGGCCCATCCTCCGTTCAGGCACAAGAGCAAAGCCCGTGGGCTGAAGTCTTTGATGAAAACGGCGATCTGCGCTCCGACATTGTTGATTTGGGTGTTACCACGGAAACCCCGTCCTGGATGAGTGTCGATTTACCTTTCGACCAGTCGCTGGACCTGGAAGCGAACTACCACCGCTACCAGACGGCAGATGGAAATATCGTCATCTTGCCCTCGGCGTCAACGCTTTTCTTTATGGCAATGAACCCACAAGAAAGCGGGCTGGCAGATTCCGTTGGGATGATGAGCAATGGTTACGGTGGTCTGATCACCTTCCTGGGACGAATTGCCGGCGACAGTGTCGATTGGAACCGTCTATCCCAGGATCGCCCGCAATACCAGTCGCCTGATCAGTTCTGGAATGCCGTCTTGAGCGGCCAGGAAAATGT
>CAZGDA010000167.1:0-1963 GCA_964524425.1 uncultured Anaerolineaceae bacterium
GAAGATGCGGTTCAGGCAGCCGTGGCTGCCCAAAGCGGGGTGGATTTTCTCATCACGCGCAACACGGCGGACTTCAAGAATTGTCCCGTTGCCGTTACTTCGCCCGCCAATTTCCTGACCTACTTGACAGGCAATGAATAACCAGGTGCGCCTTATGTAATTTGTACCCCTTATATTGCCCAAACCATTCGTTATAAACCTCAATCTGATTCTTTTAAAAGTATAAATATTCGGGGAATAACAATACGTGGATATATTTCACAATTATTCATATTCCAGTTTTAACTACATTCCCTACCTCTCCCTACGGGCACAGCACCTTCCCGGCGAGGTCCTGCTCATAGACGTGCGGCTTGGATGGCTGGCGGCTGTTCAGCACCACGACCTGAAAGGCGCTGAGGTAGTTATCCGCCAGGCAGCCCACCGCGAAGGCGTCCGCCGCGTTGGGGAAATCGGCGGGCGGCTTTTCTAAAGGAAGGACGACGTCCACACGCTGTTCCCCGACCAGGCGAAAAGTGAGGCGGTTGTAAGCCAGCGGCGCGGTGAGCGGGGAAGGCGACCCGGCGGTGATGCCCCTCCCGCTGCGATAGAAACGCGGGTAGAGGGCACGCCCCCACACAACCACCGCCTTCCCGTCGTCCACCAGACGGTCCAACACGTCCAATTCAGCGCGCTGTTGAGGGGGCAATTCCAGGCGGCGCATGGCTGCCAGCGCTTCTTGTGCCGTGAGATGAGCGTAGCGGCGTGGGATGAGCGCCTCGCTGATCGGAATCGCCGCCCCAAACAACACAATCAACCCCGCCGTCACTGCCACAGGCAGTGCAACCCGCACGGGTTTAAGCGCGCCGCCCTCGCGTACACGCCCTGGCGCAGAACCGGAAATGGTTTGCACCAGCCAGGGTAAATCCGCATCGCCTGGGGAGAAGATCAGCGCGCCCCACACCAAAACCTGACTGACACCCACGCCCAGGTATAGCCAACCCGCCCAGTCCCCTGGCAGCATGAAGCGCCAACCGGAATTGCGCGCCAGAGCGTTACTCAAGTTATACGCCAGATATACCACGAAAGGCGTCAAGCCTGCCCAGCGCCCCAGCCCCGCCTGACCGGCAGCGCTGCCCACGCCAATACCCAACAGGAGCAAACTGAGCAGCAAGCAGAACTTATCCTCAAACGGCGGGCGCGTGCCGGGGTTCTCCGATGGGTCGAGCCAGTAACGCTGCTGGCGCACGTAAGTTTCGGCGTCAATCGTGTCCGGCGCCAGCGGCATCACCGTAGCCAGATTCACCATATTGTGCATGAAATGCGCGGCGCTGAAGCGTAGCACCTCCTGGGGGTGACTGACCAAAAAGGACAGAATGTGCCCGGTCATACGGCTGGAATATTCTTCCCCCGTCTCACCGCTCACCGCCGGGGAGAGTTCGCCTTCCGTCAGGGATACAGTATAGCGCTGCGCCACCATGCCAATTTGAGCGCTGGATGGCTCGTCGAAGACGAAACCGCCGTAGATTTGCCAGTTGCGCCACACCCAGGGCAGCACGCATAGCAACATCCCGGCAGCCAGCAGGGCGCAGCCTTTCATCCACATGCGCGGCGTGCGTATTTGGCTTACAATCATCACCAGCGCCACAGCGGGCAGCAACACAAGCGCCTGAGGACGCACCAACAGCGCCGCCCCCAGCGCGCCCCCCGCCAGCAGCGCCACAATTGCGCCGCGCCCGCCTCTGCGCACCCACACCGCAACGAGCAGGCTGAAAAGACACAGGATCAACGCCGCCGGTACGTCCGACATGAGCAGCTTGGAATGCGAGACGTTGATCACACCGGATAGGGTAATGGCGTTGTGCTCTTGAAAAATAAAGAAAACGCCCGCCAGCAGCCCAGCCAGGCGGCTGTGCAAAGAAGCACCCAACAGGTACAGCACTACCGGCAGCAAAGCCAGCATCATCACCTGAACAGCCACCAC
>CAZGDA010000168.1:0-1853 GCA_964524425.1 uncultured Anaerolineaceae bacterium
TGCTCGCCCGTCTCGCTCCCTCTCTCCCCGCCCACTACCTCAAAGGCTTGCTCTACTTGAAACACATGGGCGCCGTAGTGATGACCATCAGCCTGCACCGTCGCCTCTCCGAGCAGGGCTACTATTGGTTCAGCCTGCCCAAGTCGGCGGGCTTCCCCTTCCTCGCCCTGGTGGAACACACCAATTTCATCCCGCCAGAAAACTTCGGCGGTGATCACATCCTCTACTGTGGAGATTACCTCGAAAATGACCACCCCTATTTTCAAATGAGTGAGACGGAATTACTGCAAACATTCATCCCCGCCTTCACGCGCATCAATCCCGCCTTCCAACCCGACTGGGTGAAGAAAACCTGGTTATTCCGCACCTCCTACGCCCAGCCCGTCCCTCTCGTCAACCACTCGCATAACGTCCCCGCCATCCAGACGCCCATCCCCGGCTTATATTTCGCTAGCATGAGCCAGGTCTACCCCTGGGACCGCGGCACCAACTTCGCCGTGGAAATCGGGCGCCGCGCCGCCCACCTGATGCTAGACATAAACGAAAGTCTACCTTTCTAAAAACCCTTTATTGCCATACTTTTTAAGCTCTACCCTATCAGAAACACTGATAGTTCACTTTAATTCCATGCTCATATATAGGTTTATAAAAATTTCTTATCATTTACTTACTACTCAATTACTTACCCACCAGATATTTAGATATTTCCGCTTCTTAACGCCAAATTAATACACTCCGGGATAGATCCTTATATAGGAGGAATTATGAGTGATATCTTATCGGGAGCCGGGACAAACGACGCCCCGCCCTCGCCCAGGCAGAGATCACCGTTGCTATGAACGCAGGCAAAGTGGTTACCCAACGCCAACTCATTTACAAAGTGTGGGGAGCTGGATACGAAGATGAATCCAGGTTGTTGCGCGTAAACGTCAGCAACCTGCGCCGGAAAATCGAGCCAAATCCCAACCAGCCGCGCTACATCCTGACCGAACTTGGAGTCGGATACCGATTAAAAGAAAATTCGGGCTAACCAATTCCAGTCATCTACGTTAAAATTCCAGGTGTGAATACAGCCACACTAGCCGCACTCACCTCACCCACCGGGCAAGCCGCCCTGGCATCCGCCAGCGCCTTGCAGCCGCGTGAGCAAGATTTTCTGCGTAACCTGCAAATCCTGCGCCGCTCCTACGCGGATGAACTTGCCCGCGCCGCCCTGGAAATTGCCATCCTGCGCGCCGACGCCTTCGCTAGTGGAAAATTCCCCCACGCCGAAAAACTGTACTTCACCCGTCCTGCGCTCGAACAGTCGTCTTCCTACACAGTTTCATCCTACCGCGCCCAACGATACGCCGTCTTTGTCCGCGCCGCCGACCTGGGCTGCTCCATCGGCGCCGATACGCTTAGCCTGGCACAAGTCCTGCCCGTTACCGGTGTTGACCTGGACAGTCTGCGCCTCGCAATGGCACAGGAAAACCTGCGCGCCCTGAACCTGCACGAACACGCCCATCTCATTCAAGCCGATTTAACCGCCCCATTACCGCTTGCTCCCGCACCCGACCTGGCGTTGTTTTTCGACCCCGCCCGCCGCAGCGCAGAGAAGCGCATCTTTTCTACACACGACTACATACCCCCCCTGCCTGTCGTCCATTCCTGGCTGGCGCGCTTCCCTCACCTGGGCGTCAAACTCTCCCCCGGCGTAAAATGGGACGAATTGAACGAGTATGCCGCCGCTGAGGTGGAGTTTAGCTCCCTGCGCGGCGAGTTAAAAGAAGCCGTGTTGTGGGTTGGCGGGCTGAAAACGGCGCACAAAAGAGCCACCCTGCTGCCCGGCGGGCATACTCTGCTGCAATACA
>CAZGDA010000169.1:0-1768 GCA_964524425.1 uncultured Anaerolineaceae bacterium
CTCGTCCTCGTCCTCAGCCGGCATTTCGAAGTCAATTTCCCCGCCGCCCTGACCTACGGCCCCGCTGGTGCGGCTCTGGTCGCCGGAAACACCGTGGTTACCAAACCAGCCACAGACACCCCCCTGACCGTCCGCCTGATTGCCGATTGTTTGCGCGACGCCGGGCTGCCAGACGGCGTGTTCAATTTCGGCACCGGACCCGGGCGCACCTACGGGCAGGCGCTCACAGATAGCCCCGAAGTGGACGGCGTAACATTCACCGGTTCCTACGACGTGGGCATGGGTATCTTTCGCGATTTTGCCAACAAAGGCAAATACGTGCGCCCCACCATTTTAGAATTGGGCGGTAAAAACCCCGCCATCGTCTCGCGCCACGCCGATTTGGAACGCGCCGCCACCGGCATTGTCCGCTCCGCTTTCGGCTTGCAGGGGCAAAAATGCTCCGCCTGCTCGCGCGTTTTCGCCGAAGAGCAAATCTACGACCAACTTGTCCAGCGCGTCGTCGAACTCACCAACAAACTCAGCATCGGTGATCCCACCGACCAATCCGTTTTCCTCGGACCCGTCATCAACAAGAGCAGCTACGCCGATTACCAGAAATTCGTCGCCGACTTGGCGCAAGCTGGTGATATCCTCACCGGTGGGAAAATCCTGACCGATGGAGACTTCGCCAAAGGCTATTTCTGCGCTCCCACCGTTGCCGTTAACGTACCCTACGATCAGTACCTCTGGAAACACGAAATGTTCTTGCCCATCACCATGATCGGCAAAGTGCATAGCCTGGAAGAGGCAATGACCTACGCCAACAACGTGGATTACGGCTTGACCTCCGGTTTTTATGGCACAAAAGCAGAAGGAGAATGGTTCTTTGAAAACATCCAGGCGGGCGTCAACTACGCAAACCGCCCGCACGGCGCCACCACCGGCGCCTGGCCTGGCTATCAGCCCTTCGGCGGCTGGAAAGCCTCTGGCGCCACTGGCAAGAATGCCGGTGGGCATTACTACCTGCAACTGTACATGCGCGAGAAAATCACCACGTTCGTGGCTTGATCTTACAAGTGAGACAAAGAAGGTGGGGTTTGCTTCGCCTTCTTTGTCTCACCCCCTTTCCCCTTCCATCATGAGTTCCACCATGCTACGCACCCGGCGGATTCAGGCGCGCCAGCAGACGCGGGATGATTTCAAACAAATCTCCCACGACACCCACTTGGCAATTCTTAAACACCGCCGCAGAGCGGTCTTTGTTGATGGCAATCAAAGCTGGCGTTTCTACACCGCGCAGATGATAATGCGAGCCGGAGATGCCCGCTGCGATGTACAGGCGCGGCTTGACGCGCTTGCCAGTCTGCCCCACCAAGCGCTGGCGGGAGATAACACCCAAATCCAGGGCAGCGCGTGAACCAGCCGGCGCCGCCCCCAGCGCCTCTGCCAGCGCTTCAATAAACTGCCAGCCTTGCCCATCCCTCACTCCGCGCCCGCCAGCCACAATGCGCTCGGCTTCACGCAAGTCTATCTGGCGCGGGTCAGATTCTATCCATCCCAACGCACGGGTGCGCACGTCCTTTGCGCATAACACCGGCGTGAACGGGATCACCTGCGGTGTTTTATGTGCCAGGGGCGCCTCCACACCGACGCTGCCGGGCAGCAGAGTCGCCAGGTAGGGCGGCGGCGACTTACAGGTATACACGGCATACGCCGCTCCATTGTACACCGGCTTGGTGAAACGCAGCACACCGCCCTCATCCTTCACCATCACACAGCCCGAAAC
>CAZGDA010000170.1:0-1705 GCA_964524425.1 uncultured Anaerolineaceae bacterium
CGCACCTTTTGGTTACGGTTTGACCTGTGTGATACGCCCATCCACTTTGGCTTCCACCGGGCTGTTGGCGGTGATGTAATCTGCCACCACCTGGTCAATCGGGTCGCCGAAGTCGTAGGGGTCAATGGCTTTTTCTGCCAACACTTTGTAGTCGTCCCCGCCGGTGCGGATGAAATCTATGGAAGCCGCGCTGTAGGTGGCTTTCGGATCGAGCGGCTCGAATTTTTGCGTCTGATCGTTGTACACTTCAACGCTGACGATGCGGCTGCCCACCTCTTTTGAGGCGTCAAAGCTGTATTTCAGCCCCGAAACCTGGGTGAAGCGCCCGGTGCCTTCTTCCGCATCCACGCGCGAGACGCCGTTTTCCAACGCCGCCAGCAGGTCTGCTCCGCTGATCTTGAAGGTGCTGATGAGGTTGCCAAACGGCAGCACTTCCATCACCTGCCCCATGCTCACCGCGCCCTTGTCAATGCTGGTACGGATGCCGCCGCCGTTCATCAGCATCACCTGGGCTTTGGTCTTCGCCCGCACCGCGTCGGTGATCAGATTGCCCATGTTGCATTCCATGAAACGGCAGGACTCGCGCGAGCCGTCCAACGCCACGCTCGTCTCGCCGATCTTCTGTGTGCGCACTTTCTCGATCGGTCTGTTCAGGCGCTGCACCAGGCTTTCCACACCCATTTCGGGTGTTACGTAATGAGAAATCTGGATGGTGTCGCCGCTCCATTTCTTTAGGATGCCCTTCTCGTCAAACTCCACGTTCAACCTGCCCACGTACTTGAGATAGGCGCCGGTCTGCACGATGAGCAGCGGGTCGCCGCTGGCGCTCTTGCTGACGAAGGGATATTTATCCACCGCGCCCAGGTAGGTGTTGCTCAAGAGGGTGTGGGAGTGTCCCCCGACGATGACGTCCACGTCCTTCAGCTTGCCGGCTAGTTCCTGGTCCACCTGATAGCCGATGTGCGAGAGCAGGACGATTTTGTTCACGCCGGCGGCGGTCATCTCGTCCACGGCTTTTTGCACCGTGCCCGCCAGGTCGTCGCTGAAGACCAACTCTTTGCCGGGGGAGGACATGATGGTGGTTTCCGGGGTGAGCACGCCGGTAACGCCGATCTGCTCGCCGCCTACTTTTAGGATGGTGTAGGGCTTGATTTTCCCGTTCAAGTCTTTGGATTGGCTGAAATCTACGTTGGCGTTGACCACCGGGAATTTGACTCCCTTGAGGAAGGCTGCCAGGGTCTCATTTCCCATGTCAAATTCGTGGTTGCCGAGGGTCATCACGTCGTAGCGCATGGTGTTCATGATCTGCGAACTGTCTGAGCCGAGGAAGAGCTTGAAGAACAAGCCGCCCATGAAGCGATCGCCCGCATCTACCAGGAGCGAGTTTTTGGCTTCGGCGCGAATCTGCTTGACGATGCCGCTCTGGCGCGAGGCGCCGCCCCCGCTGTTTGAATCTGGGGCGTAATACGAGTGCACGTCGTTGGTGTGAATGATGGTCAATTTATACGGCGGGGGTGGTTCGTCCGCCGCAGCAGCCTGCATCACGGGCTGGAAACATAAAACAATCAATATACACAAAGTCATACCGAACTGTAGAATTGTCCTTCGTTTCATATCTTCACATCTCCTTACTATAACTAAAGCAAAATAAAGCGCTTATTTTTATTATACAGGAAAACGTTCGGTGTGTGCCTGCCTGGTTTGA